>NZ_JAAKEE010000001.1:0-171095 GCF_011038995.1 Adlercreutzia sp. ZJ242 | reverse complement strand
ACGCCGGCCGCGCCCGAGCCGGCCGCGCCCGCGCGCTTGCCCGCGCCGCGCAGCACGCGCGCCACCATGAACGCCGCGTTGAAGAACAGGCAGGACGCCACCGCCAGGCCCACCACGGCCAAGCCGTTGTAGTACCAGCTCGGACCCTGCTCGAGCAGGCCCTCGGCGCCCGTGCCGCCCGCCGCCACGATGGCGTCGTAGCTCGGCAGGAGCACCATGAGGTAGTACGCCATGAGCGCCGCGAACAGCGCCGCCGCGCAGATGCCGGGCACGAGCGCCCGCTTCGCGAACGCCTTGCCCTCGGTCTTGCGCCAGCCCAGGAGCGGGCACACCGCGATGAGCGCGCAGTACACGATGCCCAAGGGGCGCGCGACCGCGTTGTACGTGCCGGCGGAGAGCGCCTGCCCGCCGAACGGCAGGAACTCCGGCAGGGCGCTTGAGAGCGTCATGTAGGCGAGGAGGAACGCGAACACCACCATGATGAGGTTGTTCACGTAGTAGGCCGCGTCTCGCGAGGCCAGCGAGTCGATGTCCTCGTCAGACGCCGTGACCGCGCCGAAGCTCCCGCGGCGCACGAGCAGCCCGACCGCGCCCGCGAGCAGCGACAGCACGATCAGCGCGAGGAACAGCACGAGCGACACCGGGTCGCCCTCGAAGGCGTGCACCGACTGCACGAGCCCCGAGCGCGTGATGAACGTGCCGAGCACCACGAACGAGAACGCGAGGCACGCGCACATGACGCTCCAGCGCTTGAACGCGCCGCGCTGGCGGTAGATGGTGAACGAGTGGATGAGCGCGACGCCCACGAGCCACGGCAGAAGGCTCGCGTTCTCCACCGGGTCCCAGCCCCAGTAGCCGCCCCAGCCGAGCACCACGTAGGCCCACACGGCGCCGAGCCCGATGCCGACGCCCAAGAGCAGCCACGAGAACATGAGGAAGGGCGTGGAGCGCTCCACCCACGCGGGCGAGTCGTCGTTCACCACGAGCGCCGCGATGGCGTAGGCGAACGGGATGGTGAGGCCCGCGTAGCCGATGAACAGCGTGGGCGGGTGGATGGCCATCGCCCAGTGCTCCAGAAGCGCGTTCATGCCGAGCATCGAGGCGGCGTTCGTCAGCGTCCCGTCAGCGTTGAGGTAGCGCGGGTCGATCACCGCGAACGGCATGTTCTCCTCCGAGAACAGGAGCACGCCCACGAACGCGACGAGCACGAGCTGCGCCACGGCCACCGCGCCGTTGTCGAGCGGGCGGGTGTCCTTGCGCGTGGCGAAGACCACCGCCGAGCTGAACACCGCGATGAGCCACGCCCAGAACAGCAGGCTGCCCGCGCGGCCCGCCCACAGGCCCGACAGCTTGAACAGCCACGCGAGCTCGCCCGTGGCGTCCGAGCGGTTGTGCACCACGTAGTCGAGCGAGATGTCGCCGCTCATGAAGCAGAACACGAGCACCGCGCAGCACACCGTGAGCGCCGCGGCCGACACGAGCACCGCCAGGCGCCCGCCCCAGGCGAACGCGTCGGAGCGCTCGAGGCTTCCGCGCGCGTGCAGGACGTGCGCCACGCCCAGGCACGCGAGGGATATGAGGCATCCCGCGAACGCGACGAGCAGGCCGATCAAACCGATCATAGACATAGGCTAGCCCTCCAGCGCGACGTCGGACGCCGCGAACTTTCCGTCTTCGTTCATCGAACCCGTGAGCACCACGGAGGCGCCCTCCGTCACCTCGTCGGACAAGGCGCCCTCGAAGAGCACGCTCACCGTGCCCGCCGCCGCGCCGTCGGCGTCGACCAGCGTGAAGCGGTCGCCGAGGCCCGCGGCCTGCAGGCTGCCCGCCCCCACGGTGCCGGCCACCTTCACCACGGTGCCCGTGATCTCGTCGCCGTACTCGAGCATGCGCGCCACCGTGAGGGCCGCGTCGGCGTTCTCGTACTTCGAGGGACACTTCGTGACGAGCTCAGAGCACGCCAGCACGCCGTCGTCGCCGATCTTACCCGTGCAGATGGCCGTCACGTCGTTGCCGAACGTGGAGGACGCCGCGCCCTCGTAGCGCACCGGAAGCTGCATGGCGGGCGAGCCCGCGGGGTCGTAGATCTTGAACGTGAGCACGTCGTGCTCCGTGACGAACGAGTTCTCCACCACGTTGCCCGACACCTGGACCTTCTGCCCGGCGGGCGTGCTCTCGACAGCCTCGGCCACCGTCACGGTCTTGGCCGCCGTGCCGCCGCCGACCACGGCCAGAAGCACGATGAGCACGATCACGACAATGCCCGACACGGCGATCAAGCGCTTCTTCATCTTCGCGTTCACGAGGCATCCCCTTCCGCATCCTGTCCGAAGCGCCCGGACAGGCGGGCGCGCATCTCTTCACGCACTACTTTGCCCCAAGCGCGCCGCCGCATAAAGGGACGGTTTTCCCCGAATACCGCATGACAGCCCGCAAGGGTCTCGTAAGAAGGCTACCACACCCGCCGCGCCCGCCGCCCCTCATCCGGCGCAATTTGACGAGCCGCGCCGCACCCGCCATGGTTCCTGCGCCCACGACGATGGCTCCCGCGACCACGACGGCTCCCCGTCCCATAATGATTCCCCATCTAGTATAATCTGCTGAGATCATACTCGAGCAAGGAGGATGCTATGGGCGACGAATCGCTTGGCGCCGGTTCTGCGCTGATCCCCTCCCACGACTGGGGGGCCGAGTGGCGGGCCCTGCAGAAGCTGCGGCGTCATGCCGATGACACGGCGTTCTGGGACAAGCGGGCGGCCACGTTCTCGCGGAAGGACGCACCGAACTCCTACGCCGAACAGTTCCTGGAGCGCGCGGGCATACGCCCCGGCGAGTCCGTGCTCGACATGGGGTGCGGGACAGGCGCGCTCTCGGTGCCTTTGGGGACGGCAGGGCATCCCGTGATCGCCGCCGACTTCTCGCGCGGCATGCTCGACGTGCTCGAGGGCGCGCTTGGCGCGCAGGGCGTCACGTGCGTCACGCCCCTGCTCATGAGCTGGGAGGACGACTGGGACGCCCACGGCGTGGGCGAGGGCGCCGTTGACGTGTGCCTGGCGTCGCGCTCCATCGCCGTGGACGACCTGGAGGCCGCGCTTGCGCGCCTCACGCGCACGGCGCGCCGCCGCGTGTGCATCACGCTCCCGACCGGCTCCTCCCCGCGCACCGACGGGCGCGCGCTCGAGGCCGTGGGGCTCGGCGGCGTCACCGGGCGCGACCACCTCTACGCGTTCAACATCCTGGCGGGCCACGGCATCCAGGCCGAGGTGAGCTACATCAGGAGCACGCGCCGCGACACCTTCGCCTCGCTCGACGAGGCGTGCGCGAAGTACGACGCCATGGTGCGCGCCGCCGCCGTGCTCGCCACGCCCGCCGAGCTGGATGAAGCCTGCGCGCGCCTGCGCCCCTGGCTCGCCGGCCAGCTCGTGGCGAACGAGGAGGCAGGTATGCCCGACAGCCACGGCGTCGCGCAGGGCGCCCTGCGCCTGCGCGAGCCCCGCGTCATCACCTGGGCCTTCCTCGCCTGGGACAAGGGGCTCTAAGCCGCGAAAAGGCAAACGGATGTTTCACGTGAAACATCCGTTTGCCGAGCATGCGGAAGGCGAGCGCGAGCGCCTTCGCGAGGCGCCGCCAAGCTGCGCCTCGCAAGCTCCGGCGAGCGCCCGCGAAAAGCGAGGGAGGCGAGCCCCCGCAAGGACCCGCCTCCCTCTCAAGCCGACTCACACGTCAGCCTCATGACCCCCGCGCATGCGAGGGAAACAAGCTCAGTACCTGAAGCCCGCGCTCGTGATCTCAGCCGCTTCCTCAGCGGAGAGCCAGCCGTCGGGAACCTTCACGTCGTCATGGCAGCGCGAGCACGCGTTGACCGACTGGCGATGCGACTTGTGGCAGTCGCTGCACTCCATCTCGGTGTGCTTCACCTCGGTCACGTGCGGGTTGCGCTTGCCGTAGCTCGACGTGGCGCGCGCCAGGTCGTCGCGCGTCATGTTGTGGCAGCTGTCGTTCATGCAGAACGCCGACTCGTCCTCAGCCTGCAGGTAGTGGTTCAAGTCGGTGAGCGAGCGCTCGTCGAGCGGGTACTGGTAGTTCCCGCTGGCCCACAGCATGCCCTCGGTGACCTGCTGGCCGATGGTGGGCACATGGCAGCTCAGGCACGTTGCGTCAGCCGCCTCCTTGTGCTGCACGACCAGGAGGTCGCCCATGTCCTCAACCGGGTTTCCCCACTTGTCGAAGCCCGCCTCGCCCGAGACGCCGTCATACGTCTCGTTGATCGGGTCTTGCGGAGCATGGCAGATGGCGTTGCAGAAGCTCGGCTGCTCATGCCATACCCAGAAGCCCGCGCCTGCCACGATGATCACGGCAGCGACGACGCCCAGCGTGATGGCGCGCTTGCGCTTCTTCTCGCTCGGTTTCTTGGCGGTGGCACCCGCCTCACCGGTCTTGATGTCCTTCTCTTCGCTCATTGGCCTTGCCTCCTCTCTGTCTTCGCAGATGCACTCACGTTACGAGACGAGAGCGAGTCCCTGGTCAACGGCGGCCTCGGCCTTGTCAAGCGTCGCGAAGGTGAGCTCGGGGTTGTGCGCGCCCTCGCTGTTCTCCACCATCACGAAGTCCCAGTAGAACTGGGCCGTGCGGTGCAGGTTCTGAGCCGTGGCCAGATCCTCAGCCGACAGCGTGTCCTTGGCAGCCGCCAGCTTGTTGATGTAGTCCTCGATCTTCTCGCTGATGGCCGTCACGCGCTCCTCTTCCTCGGCCTGCCACGCCTTCACCTGGCCGGCGAGGTCCTCATGGCAGGTGGAGCAGGTGTTCTTCATCAGGTCGGCGTTCTCGAGCGGGCTCGTCCACGTGTGGTTGGTGAACGAGGTGCCGTCCTCGGCGACGCTCGTGCCCATGTGGCAGTCAGCGCACGAGTAGCCCAGCTGAGCCATGTGCATCTGCTTGCCGCCGTAGACCGTCTCGAACTCGGGGTGCTGGACCTTGAGCATCTTGGCGCCCGTGAGCGGGTGCTCCCAGTCCTTGAAGCCCAGGCCGTCGTAGTACGCCAGGATGGCCTCGGGCGTCATGGCAGCCAGGCCGCTGTAGGGGTTCGTGGTCACCTTGGTCTCGGGGTTGAAGTAGTACTCGTTGTGGCACTGGCCGCACACCTGGGCAGCCATGGGGACCTTGGCGCCGTCGTTGCCCATGGACTTCTCAGTGAAGAACTTGCTGGCGACGGTGAGCTCCTTCGGGTCGTTCTCGTGGCAGTTGTAGCAGCTGATCGGCTCGGTGAAGGTGCCGATCAGATCGTTGAACTTCTTCGCGTAGACGCCGTCACCCTCGGAGTTGACCTGCGCGGTGAACTGCGGGGTCTTGCAGGTGATGCAGTTCGCGAGCTGCTCCTTCTGCGTGGTGCGCGGCGTGTTGGACACGCTCTGGAGCGCGTACACGTGGCTCGACGCCTCGTCATAGCCCAGCGCGAACGCGTAGCCCTTGTACATGGTGTTCAGGGCCGGGTACAGCTCAAGGTAGTTGTGCTTTCCCGACTCGGGGCCGTTGGCCTCGTTCGCCTCGTAGGTTGCATGCTGGTTGGGGTACAGCCCCGACCACTCATCGGCCACGACGACGCCGAACGAATCTTGATCAGGCATGATCTGAGACTCGGCGGAGCCAGTGGTGTTCGACTGAGGAGCGCATGCGACGAGCCCGGCTACGAGCATGATCGCGCATACGCACGTACCAGCGAGCACTGTTTTCTTGCTCTTGATTTTCATCTGGTATTCCTCCCCTCTTTTTCACTTACCTTCAAAATACCTATGGAACAGCTAACGCTGAAGTGACAGTTGCGCCGAATCTTCAAGGACGGTTCAGACGTTGCTGACGCGCCCCTGATCAGGCGGAGACCTCGCCTCCTTTCCCCTCTGCACCGACAGCGTCACAGGTATTGCCCTTTGCTTGCGCGCCCGCGGCGCGCGGCCTCCCGACGCCCAGCTTGAGCGCGCCCGCAGGGCACGCGTCAACGCAGGAGCCGCAGGCCATGCAGTCGCCGGCGCGCACGATCACGTCGTCGCCCGCGAGCGCGGGGGCGAGTATCTCGGGGTCGGCGAGGCACGCGTGCGCGCATGCGTCGCAGCGGACGCACTTCGCGTGGTCGATCCTCACGTTGACGAGGCCCACGCGCCCCAGCACCTCGTAGAAGCCGCCGAGCGGGCAGACGGCGCGGCACCACACGCGGCGCCCCCACGCGCACTCGGCCACCACGATGGCCGCGAGCGTGAGCACGCCGGCGACGGAGCCGAACAGGATGCCCTTGTTGATGGCGGAGATCGGCGAGAGCAGCTCGAAGACCGGCACGCTCACGAGCGCCGAGAGCACGAGCACGCCCGCGGCCACGCCGATCTTGGCGCGGCGCGGCAGCACGCGCTCGGCCACGCGCAGGCCCAGCTTGGCGCGCAGCCAGTCGACGGCCTCGCACAGCAGGTTCACCGGGCACACCCAGCCGCAGAACGCGCGCCCGCGGATGAGCCCGTAGACCACGAGCACGGGCAGCGCTCCTGCAAGCCACGCCACGTCGAAGGACTTCGAGGCGGCGATCACCTGGAGCGCCGCGAAAGGATCGAGCACGGTCACGCCGGCGACGCTCGACGAGGACAGGCTGCCGTAGAAGACGCCCTCGGCCGGCGTGGCCACGGCGGCGTCGCCGCCGGACACCTGCCCGAGCAGCCCCCATCCCGCCGCCAAAAGCGGCAGGCAGAACAGCACGAGCATGCCGACCTGCACCACGCGCCGCGCAACCGTCCAACGGGTCTTATGTTTGTCGTTCTTGCTCAAAGCTCTCTTCCTTAGTCGGCCGCGCCGTAGGCGCCCGCTGCGCCCGCGGCTGCGGCTCACATGGTCATGTCTGCGGCTTCGCCGTCGGCGCCGAGCGTCTCGTCCTCGAAGTTCACGTACACCAGGTTCACGTTCGTCACGCCCTCGACGCCGACGAACGAGCTCGCCACGGCGTGCGACGCCCGGGAGGAGCCGGCCTCGACGGTCACCACGAGCTTGCAGCCCTGCGCCTCGTGCACCTCGACGCCCTCGATGCGCGCCAGCTCGCGCGCCACCGCGTCCGTATGCTCAGGCAGCGTCTCCACCACCAGGCTCGAGATAACCATCCCCTATCCCTGCGGGTGGCAGGTGTTGCACTGCTCGCGGACGGAGTCGAACGCCAGCGACGCGTACTTCCCCTGGGCGAAGTGGTCCTCGGGGACGATCGTCGCCGTCGCCAGCATGGGGTTCGCCGTCTCGCTCGCGCCGTGGCAGCCGTAGCAGCCGTTCGCGCCCAAATCCTCGAAGCGGCCCGCGTGGCTCGCGGGCATGGGGTCGGGAGCCCCGTCAGGTGCCGAGGACGCAGCGGACGTCGCGCCTCCCGCGCAGCCGCCCAGCACGCCGAGCGACATCACGAGCGCGCCCGTGGCAAAAGCCATCGCAATCTTTCTCATAAATCGCACCTCCCCTAGATCTTCTCGATGCGCACGCAGGTCTTCTTGTAGTCCGGCTCCTTGGAGAGCGGGCAGTAGGTGTCCTGCACCACGAGGTTGATGAGCGTCTCCTCGGCGAAGAACGGAGCGAACACCAGGCCCGCCGGCGGGCGCGTGCGCCCTGCCGTGGACACCTTGATGTCGCAGGTGCCGAAGCGCGAGGTCAGGCGCACCATGTCGCCGTCGGACACGCCGAGCGCGGCGCAGTCGTCGGGGTTCATGTCGAGCAGCGCCTCGGGCAGCGCGCGGTCGAGCTCGGCCACGCGGCGCGACATCGAGCCGGTGTGCCAGTGCTCGAGCAGGCGTCCCGTGCAGAACACGAACGGGTACTCCGCGTCGGGCAGCTCGGCCGGCGGCTCCCACGGGCGGAAGACCACCGAGGGCTTCGCGCCCGCGCTCTTGTAGAAGCTCACGCCGCCCGCCAGGTCGTGCGTGCCGTACATCTCCACGCCGTACTCGTCGAAGCCGTCTTCCTGCTTGCCGTCGCAGAAGCGCCACTTGGTGGGCAGCCACTGGCCGTCAACCTCGCGCACCGGCCAGGTGAGGCCGTGGTTCTCGATGTAGAGGTCGTACGGCGCCAGCTGCTTGTTCTCCATCTTGAGCTTGGCTTCCTTGTTGATGGCCTCCGCGTCGGGATTCAGGCTCGGGTTCGAGAACGTGCGGTACTCCTCCCAGACGGAGCGGCTGACCTCGCGCTGGTCCCCCTTGAAGTCGCGGGCCTGCTTGTCGTACCACTCGCCGAACAGCACGTCGAAGGCGTCCTCGCCGCCGATCTGCTCGCCGTCGAGCACGCGGTGCGCGACCTCCATGAGCATCCACAGGTCCCACTTCGCCTCTCCCGGCGGGTCGATGGCGGCCTTCTCGAACACGGCGGTGCGGCGCTCGGCGTTGCCGAACTGCCCCTCGCGCTCAACCCACATGGCGGCGGGCAGCACCACGTCGGCGTACTGGGTGGACAGCGTCGGGTACACCTCGCTCACGCAGATGAACGCGTCCATGACGCCCTTCTTGTCGCCGCGGCCCAGGAAGCGCGTGAGGTTCGGCAGCGAGACGGCCCAGTTGTTGTGGGCGCTCCACAGGAAGTCGATGTTGCCCTTCGACAGCTCGCGGAAGATCTTGATGGTGTGGAAGCCCGGCTTCTTGATGGCGTCCAAATACCCGTTCGGCAGGTTCCAGATGGCCTCGGTGTAGCGGCGGTGCGCCTCCTGCGCCACCAGGAGGTCGGCGGGCAGGCGGTGCGAGAACGTGCCCACCTCGCGGGCCGTGCCGCAGGCGGAGGGCTGGCCCGTCAGCGAGAACGCGCCGTCGCCCGGGCGCGCGTAGCGGCCCGTGAGCAGGTGGATGTTGTAGATGCAGTGGTTCATCCACGTGCCGCGGTTGTGCTGGTTGACGCCCATGGTCCACAGCGACAGCATCTTGCGGCTCTTGTCGGCGAACTCGTCGGCGAGCTCCTTGATGTCGGCTGCGGGCACGCCGGAGAGCTCCTCGGCGTACTCGAGCGTGTAGGGAGCGAGGCGCGCGGCGTACTCCTCGAAGGTGATGCCCGTGACCGCGTCCACCTTGCTGCCGATCTCGGAGGCGTCGTAGGTGTCCTCGGTGGCGTTGCCGATGTTCTCGGTGCCCTGCTTGAACTGCAGGTGGTCGGCGACGAACGCATGGTCGTACAGGTCGTTCTGGACCAGGTAGTTCGCGATGGCGTTGGCGATGGCCAGGTCGCTTCCGGGCTTGAACACCAGGACCTTGGTGGCGTTGGCGGACGTGCGCGTCCACAGCGTGGTGAGGTCGTAGTGCTTGACGCCCTTGCCGTTGGTCATGCGCGCCATCACGCGCGAGTAGAGCATCGGGTGCGCCTCGGCCATGTTGGCGCCCCAGGTGACGAAGGTGTCCGTCTCGTCGATGTCGGCGTAGCAGCCGGCCGGCTCGTCGGTCTGGAAGATGTTCATGAAGCCCACCACGGCGCTGGCCATGCACAGGCGCGCGTTGGGGTCGATGTTGTTGGAGAGCAGGCCCGCCTTCCAGAACTTGGCGGTGCAGTAGCCCTCGACGATGGGCTGCTGGCCGCTGCCCCAGAACGCCAGGCGGCTCTTGTCGGCCTTCCACGTCTCGCGCAGCTTGCCCGCCACCAGGTCGAGCGCCTCGTCCCAGGTGGCCTCGCGCAGGCCGCCGTCGGTGCCCTTGGTGGACTTGTCGTCGCGGATGAGCGGGGTGGTCAGGCGGTCGGCGCCGTACAGCACGCTGGCCAGGTAATAGCCCTTCACGCAGTTGAGGCCCTTGTTGGACTGGTTGTCCGGGTCGCCCGTGACCGACACGATCTTGCCGCCCTTGGCCTCCACGATGACGCCGCAGCCGCAGCCGCAGAAGCGGCACACCCCCACGGTCTTGGTGGTTTCGCCCGACGCGGCGCCGCCCGAGCCTGCGCTCGAGCAGCCGACCATGCCGGACATCGTTCCCGCAGCGGCCGCGCTCGCAAGGGCAACCGCTGTGGCTTTCACGAACGAACGACGTGTGATGTCCATGAAACCCTCCTTCTCCTTAAGCTTCCTCAAGCTCAACCGGCGCGCCCCGTCAGACTTGCCGGCTCGTTCACTTCCCTGCGCCCCGATCAGGCGCCTTTGCCGGGCCCGCCGCCCTCATGGGCGCCTTTGCCGGACCCGTTTCCCTCATGGGCGCCCTGCCCGGGCCCGCCTTCAGCCCCCGAGCCCTGCTGCTCGCGCGCCCTGCGCTGGGTGGCAGGCTCGATGCGGATGGCGCACTCGGGCTCGCTCACCACGCAGCGCTCCACGCACAGCCCGCAGCCCACGCACTTGTCCTCCACGATCACCGGCGCGAACACCGCGTGGATGGAGTCGCCCTCGCGGGCGCCGTAGTTGATGTAGATGGCCTCGTCGATGAGCGGGCAGGCGCGGTAGCACACCTCGCAGCGCATGGCCTTGTACGACAGGCACAGATCCTGGTTGATGACGGCCGTGCCCATGCGCACGTCCTCGCGCGCCGCGACGGGCTCAAGCGCGCCGGTGGGGCACGCGGCCACGCAGGGGAAGTCGGCGCACAGGCGGCATGCCTGGGCGCGCGCGTCGATGACGGGCGTGCCCGCCTTCGCGCCCGCGTCGAGCGGAGCGGCGTGAAGCGCCTGGTACGGACAGGCCTCGATGCACTTTCCGCACTTCACGCACTGCGCGATGAACTTGCCGCCGTGCCGCGCTCCCGGCGGATGCAGCAAGGCGGGCTCCGGGAGCGCAACGTCAAGCGCTGCCTTCACGGCAACAACGCCCGCAGCGCACGCAGCGACGACGCCTCTCAAACTCACCAGGGCCTCCCTTCCCTTTCGCCTTCCTATACAATGTACTAGCTTACGTGCGTGCGCAGGCGCGCGAAAAGGGACGCTCAGTCGCGTTCTTATGGGGACAATCTGTCGATTATGTGGACGATCCCGCCCCCCAACGCGCCCTCTCTCATATATGATGATGAGGTGAGGACGCGAAAGCGCGCCTTCCCGTTGAGCAGCACGAAGAAACGGAGCGCCCATGCACCTCGACGAAACGTCAAGCACGCCTTTCTACCAGCAGATATTCGACGAGTTCCGCGCCGGCATCGAGTCGGGCGCCTACCCGGCGCACTCGAAGCTCCCCTCGATCCGCGGGCTGGCGAACGACCTGGGATGCTCGCGCAACACCATCGAGGCCGCCTACCGCCTGCTCGTGCAGGAGGGCTTCGCGAAGAGCCGCCCCGGCTCGGGCTACACCGTCCAGGACGCCTCGTTTCTGCAGGCCACGCCGCCCTCATCGCATGCGCAGGCAGGAGGGCTCCTCCAGGAGCACCTGGACAGCCGCGAGGCCGCCTCTGCGGCTGCGGCCGCGGGAGGCGCGGGCGCCGCGGGAGGCGCGGGCGCCGCGCGAGGCGCGGGCGCGGCCGTGCGCTTCGACTTCACGTACGGCAACCTGCAGAAGGGGACGTTTCCCGCCGCGAGCTGGCGGACCATCACCGACGACATCCTGCTGAGCGTGGAGCGCGAGCACGCCGACGTCTACCCCGACCCGCTCGGCGAGCTCGAGCTGCGCGCCGAGGTCTCCTGGCGGCTGTGCGCCCTGCGCGGGATCAAGTGCACGCCCGAGCAGATCATCATCCAGGGCGGCACCCAGTCGAGCGTGCAGAACCTGCTCACGCTGTTCAACGGCGCCACCGACGTGGTGGCCATGGACGACCCGGGCTACGACGGCGTGCGCGCGGTGATCGAGCGCAACCACTTCACCGTGGCCCCCTGCCGCGTGATGGAGACCCCCGACGCGTTTCTGTCCGACGTGGACGCAAGCGGCGCGCGCCTCGTCTACGTGACGCCCTCGAGCCAGTTCCCCACCTGCACGCACATGCCGTTCACCACGCGCAAGCGCCTGATCGACTGGGCCGCCGAGCACGACGCCTACATCCTGGAGGACGACTACTGCCGCGACTTCCGCTACAAGGACCGCCCCGTGCCGCCCCTGCAGTCCATCGACACGCGCCAGCGCGTCATCTACATGGGCACGTTCTCGAAGTCGCTCTCGCCCGCGCTGCGCATGAACTACCTCGTGCTGCCGCCCGAGCTGATCGAGCGCTGGCGCGAGGTGTTCTCCGGCGCGTACTCGGCGGTGCCGTGGCTCTCGCAGGCGGTGCTCGCGCGCTTCCTGAGCTCGGGGCTGTGGGACCGCCACCTGCGCCGCCTGCAGGCGCGCAACCGCCGCAAGTACGAGCTTCTGGTTGACGCGCTGCGCGAGCACATGGGGGACAAGGTGGAGGTGATGGAGAACGGCACGGGAATGCACCTGCTGGTGAACGTGCCCGGCGGGCGCCCGCAGTCCGAGCTCATCGCCGCCGCGCGCAGGGCCGGCGTGCAGGTGTACGGCACCGAGCAGTACTGGATCCGCAAGGAGAACGCGCTGCCCGGATGCGTGCTCGTGGGCTTCTCGGCCATCGAGGAGAAGGACATCGAGCCCGGCGTGCGCGCCCTGGCCCGCGCGTGGTTCGGGTAGGAGGGCCGATTCCCCGAGGAAGAGAGAGGCGCCCCGGACTCCGGAGCGCCTCTCTTTCCCAGGGGTATTTCTGGAGATTCAAACCGCGAGATCGGGGCACGTCCCTACTTCCCCGGCTCCGCGGATTCGCAGGCCACCAGGGACAGAAGCGCGCTTGCGAGCTCGACTACGCCTCGGTAGTACCCGTCGGCACGTTCGTCGCAGATGCGCTGGCAATACGCGTCGATCCAGACAAGGGGGCGGTCAGCCGCAAAGGCAGCGCCGGCTTCGGCGCTGGCCTGGTCACCGCAGGCAGCGCGCTCGCAGAGCGTGGCGAGGTACAGCAGCTCGATGCCGATGTGGTCCGCGTACTGGTTGTTCTCGTTCGAGATCCTCAGGCCGGCCTCGCGCAGAAGGCGCTGCATCTCGAACGTGGCCTCGCCGAACCCGACGGAGACGTCAGCGTTGCGGTAGAACGTCTCCCAAGGCGCGGCGCTCGGCCGCGGCGGGCCGATGAACAGGTGCGTGTACTCCACCGAGATCTCCCGAACCAGGTCGTCCTCATCCAGGGCCGCGCGCTTCCCCTCGGCGTAAGCGAGGCAGCGCGAAACAGAAGCGGCCACTTCCTCATCCCCGAAATCGGGGAACTCCCGCCAAAACGAGGGGTCAACGCCATACCGCTCCGTCTGGCTCATGGGAGCGAGCAGGGAGTTCCCCAAAAAGGCGAACGCCTGGGAGAGCTCCGTCCAAGTCTGGGAGTCGAAGTTCATCACAAGTCCTTTCTCGAAGGGAGGCGCGGCTGAAGCCAGCAGCTTGCCGCGCCTGAGGCGCCCCCGCGCCGCAGGAGGGGGCGCGGCGCGGGGGCTGACGGGGAGGGGGCGCGGCCGGGGAGGGAGCCCCGGCGCGCCGTCGGGGAGGGCTACTTCGAGGCCGAGGCGGCGCGGCCGGCCCCGGAGGCCCGGCCTGCCGAAACGCCCGCGACCAGCCTGTTCGACAGGACCATGAACACGAGCGCGCCCGCCGACACGACGCCGACGGCCACGAGGACCTCGACGGGGGTCGGCGCGTAGGAGCCGAGCAGCATCCACATGGCCGCGGGGTCCTGCTGCGCGGCGAAAGTTCCGGACGTGACCCCGGGGCCGCCGTAGACGTTGGGGTGGACGAAGCTCGTGAACAGCAGCCACACGCGCTTGCACGCCACGCCCAGCACGACGAGCGCCGAGGCGAGCGCCACCGCGCCGCGCCTCCGGCGGTTCCCCGCAACGGCGAGCACAATAAACGGCACGAGCAGGCCGCCCACGACCTCGAGCCAGAAGAACGGGGCCGTGGCGCCGGCGAGCATCTCGGAGAGGGCCACCGCCTCGCCCGCGCCCGGGTAGGCCATCGTGAGCAGCTCGCACGCGATGAGGAACGCGTCGACGGCGACGAACGTGGCCAGCAGCTTGCCGAGCGACGCCATGAGGCCGTCGTCGAGCGCGGCGACGCCGACCTTGTCGAGCAGGAGCAGCGCGAGCAGGAGCAGCGCGAGGCCGGAGTCGAGCGCGGAGGCCACGAAGATCGGCGCCATGACGGCCGTGTACCAGGCGCGCGCGATCTGCAGGCCGAAGATCCACGCCGTCACGCTGTGCACGAGGACGGCCACCGGCAGCGCCACGTAGGACAGCCTGCGGACCTTGTCCTCGTCGCCCCTCTGCATCCAGACGAGGTCGAGGACGTTGATGACGAGGTAGACGGTGATGACGCACATGTCCCACAGCAGGGGCGACAGGGGGTTCGGCCCCGTCAGGATGCGCCACACGCGCGCGATGCCGCCGAGGTCGACGAGCACGAACATGCCGGCGACGCAGATGCACGCCGTCGAGCAGATGACGGCGGGCTTGGCCACGGCCTTGAACCGCTCGACGCCGAACACGTGCGCCGAGCTCGCCACGATGAGGCCGCCGGCCGACAGGCCCACGAACAGCATGAACATGCAGATGTAGAGGCCCCACGAGTTGGCGTTGGACATGCCGGTCACGGCCAGGCCGCGCGCCAGCTGGTAGGCCCAGCACGCCGCGCCGACGGCGGCGAGCACGCCGAACGCGGCCAGGACGGGCTTTCTGAACGTATTGGTCTTCATGGTTGACACCCCCTAGCTGACGTAGAAGACCTGCGGGCGCGTGCCCTTGTCTTCAAGCAGGATGCGGACAGGTTTCTCGCGCCTGAGCCTCGAGACCTCGGAGCCCGGGTCGTCGAGGTCGCCGAAGACGCGCGCCTTGGTCGGGCAGCAGGCTACGCACATGGGGACGTCGCCGTCGTCCGTGCGCTCCTTGCACAGCGTGCACTTCTCCATGACGCCGCGCGGGCGAACCGGCACGCGCGGATCGCCGTAGTTGAAGTCGGGATCGCGCAGAGGCTCGGCCCAGTTGAACACGCGGGCGTTGTAGGGGCAGGCCGCCATGCACATGCGGCAGCCGATGCACTTGTCGTAGTCGATCTCCACGCGGCCCTTGTCGTCCTTGTAGGTGGCGCCGGTCGGGCACACCTTCTCGCAGGCCGGGTTCTCGCAGTGCTGGCAGGCCAGCGGCAGGAAGGTGCGCGTGAGGTTGGGGTAGGAGCCCACGGCGCCGTTCACGGAGTCGGCCCCTTCGGTGATCACGCGGTTCCACAGCATGCCGGACGGCACGTTGTTCTGCATCTTGCAGGCGTTCGCGCACGTCATGCAGTCAATGCAGCGCGCGGTGTTTATCGCGATAGCCAGTTTCGTCATCTCTTCACCTACGCTTTCCTGATCGCGACGAGCGTGTCGTTGAACGGCGTGACGCCGCCCTTCATGAAGTCGACGCGGCGGTCGGGCATCCAGTCGTTGGTGACGGTCTGGATGTTGCCGCCGTCCATGTTGCGCGACCATGCGCCCTCGGTCGTGCGCACGGATCCCGGGCGCACCGCCTCGTTGGCCACGACCTCGCACTTGAACGAGCCGCGGTCGTTGTAGCACTCGACGAGGTCGCCGTCGGCGATGCCCTCCTCGGCCATGTCGGCCGGGTTCATCTCCACGTGCGCGTCCACGTACTGGTTCATCCACTTGGCGTCGTAGAACATCGAGTGGATGAGGAAGCGGCTGCGCGTCTGCGTGATCTGGTAGGGGTACTCGGCGCGGGCCGGGTTGTCCGCGTAGATCTCGCTGCACTCCTCCCAGGTGGGAAGCGCCTGGTTCCACTTCGCCATCTTCTCGTAGTAGACGTCCAGACGACCCGACTCGGTCTTGTACTTCTGGTCGGCGAACCCGATGCGCGGCTTCTCGATGCCGGCGAGGGGCATGAGGCCGTGGTTCTCCTGGAGCTTGTCGAGCGTGACGCCCTCGAGCGCCTTGGCCGTGTTGTTGTCCACCTGGTAGCGCACCCACTCCTCGGCGGTCTGCGGCATGGCGTCGTCAAGGCCGACCGCGCGTGCGATCTCCAGCATGATCTGGAAGTCGGTCTTGCTCTCGAAGAGCGGGTCGAGGCCGCGTCCCACCGTCATGATGTGGTTGGAGGCGCACTTCACGTCGCCCACCTCCTCGGGGCACTCGAACTTCGTGCATGCCGGCAGCACGATGTCGGCGAACCGAGCGCTCTCGCAGTCGTAGATGTCGATCTCCAGCACGAAGTCGAGCGTCTTCAGCCACTCCGCGGTGAGGTTCATGTTGGCGAAGAACTGCTGCAGCGTGTTGCCCACCGAGATGACCGCGTGCACGTCGTTCTCCTGCGTGCGGAAGTCGTAGGCGAACATCGGGAGCGTGTTGGCCTTCATCGAGGCATCGGGGAACTTCCACGAGGCCAGCGAGGCGCTGTGGCCGCGGCCGCCGTTCAAGCTGCCCACGGCCTTGCCCGGGCCGCCGATGTTGCCGGTCAGCGCCACCAGGACGGCGACCGCGTGCCCCAGCACGTCGGCGTTGCTGTACTTGTCCGAGCCGCCCATGCCGAGGCCCAGCATGGAGGCGCCGCTCGACGCGTAGCGCTCGGCGATGTAGGCGAGGTCGTCGACGGAGATGCCGGTCCTCTCGGACGCCCAGTCCAGCGTGTACGCCTTCTGGCTCTCCTTCAGCTGGTCGAACACCGTGGCGTAGCCGCTCGACGCGGGCGCCGAGAGCGCCGGCTCGGCAGCGGCGTCGTCGTAGACCTTCGGCCCGTTGGTCTTGGAGTCCCACACCACGAAGGGGTCGAACTCCTTGACCTTCTTGGTCTTCGCGTCCTCGACCTGGCGCGGGGCCTCGCCGGAGACCTCATGCCAGCGCAGAAGCGAGCCGTCGGCCTTCACCAGGTAGGGCATCGAGCTGTGCGCGCGCATGAACTCCTCGTCGTACAGCTCGTTGTCCAGGATGTGGCTGATCATGCCCAGGTACATCGCCGCGTCGGCGCCCGGCGTGATGGGGATCCACTTGCTCGCGATGCCCGCCGTGGTGGAGAAGTGCGGGTCGACCACCACGACCTCGGCGCCGGCTTCGATGGCGTCGAGGAGGTTGCGCGCCTGCATCATGCACGTCTCGGCGAAGTTGTGGCCGTTGATCATGATGAACTTCGAGTTGACCATGTCGCGCGTCTCGTTCGTGCCCGGGTAGAAGCCGCTCTGGCCGGTGGCGGGGTCGAGGCCGTTGCCGATGCCGATGTCGATGCCCGGCTCGACGTAGGTCGAGGCCGAGAGCAGGCCGGCGAGCAGGCCGAAGCGCGGCTCGCTGGAAAGCGACACGTACACGCTCTCCTTGCCGTGCTGATCCCAGACGGCCTTCAGCTTCTCGCCGACCTCCTTCATGGCCTCGTCCCAGGTGATGGCCTCGAACGAGCCCTCGCCGCGCTCGCCTACGCGGCGCAGCGGCGTCTGCAGGCGCGTGTCGCCGTAGATGTGCTGGATCTCGGACATGCCGCGGGCGCAGCACATCGAGTACTCCTCGTCAAGCATGTCGTTGGGCTCCACCTTGCACAGGCGCCCGTCGCGCATGGTGCACTTCAAGCTGCAGTTGCCGGTGCACAGCGTCTGGTGGAACGTGTAGAAGGTGCGCTCCTCCGACTCGGCGTGCGCCGTCGTCGGCGCGAACCAGGAGCCGGCGCCGAACATGCCGCCCGATGCGGCGCCTATGGCGCCTGCGACGGCTGCGGCCTTCATGAAGCCGCGGCGCGACATCGTCGTCGCGCTTGCGAGTGAACTGCGTTTGGTTTCGTTCATGAAATCCCTCCTCTTCTCGTCATTCACCCAACGAGCAGGGTAAAATGAATCTGCCCGCTCAAAAACGGACAGATTGCGTAATGTAAATGCGGGCAGAGCGAGGTTCAAGATGAGCGCGAAGAGGAAGGCGGAAGTGCTCCTGCAGCTTGACGAGACGGCGAGGGCACCGCTTTACCAGCAGATATACGAGCAGATCCGAGACGCCGTCATGTCAGGCAGGCTCGTCCAAGGCGACCGGCTCGTCTCCATCCGCAAGCTCTCCTCGGACCTGGGCGTGTCGCACACGACCGTCGAGCAAGCCTACCTGCAGCTCACGACCGAGGGGCTCGTCGCCAACGTGCCGCGCTCGGGGTACGTCGTCGAGCACGTCGACTCCGACTACTTCAAGCTGGAGCGCGCGTCAGGCGAGGAGGAGGTGCGCAAGCTCGCCGAGACCCGCGACCGCGAGGCGTTCTTCGCGGAGAACCGCAGCGGCGGGGAGATGCGCTACGACTTCTCCTACGCCAACCTGCAGCCCGACTCCTTCCCCGTGCGCACCTGGCGGCAGCTCCTCGACGAGGTCCTGTACGCCAAGACGGCCCCCGAGTTCGCCCGCTACGCCTACACCGACGAGGTGGGATCGCTGCAGGCGGAGCTGGCTCGGCTGCTCCGCCGGACGCGCGGCGTGGACTGCTCCGCCGAGCAGGTCGTCGTGCAGGCGGGGACGGGCGAGGCGCTCACGATGATCATGCAGCTCTTCAACCGCGCGACCGACGTCATCGGCATGGAGGACCCGGGCTACGCCACCGTACGCGAGGTGGCGCGCCGCCAGGACTTCTCCTTGGTCCCGCTGCCCTCCGACCAGGGCGTCGAGGCATTCCTCGCAGCCGTCGAGCGGCATTGTCCCACCGTCGTGTTCTGCACCCCCTCGCACCAGTTCCCCACGGGGCTGCTCCTGCCCCTCGACGCGCGCACGCGGCTGCTCAAGTGGGCCGAGGAGCATGACGCCTACATCATCGAGGACGACAGCTGCAACGAGTTCCGCTACGCCACGCGCCCCGTCCCGTCGCTGCAGTCGCTCGACGCCTACGGGAGGGTCATCTACCTGTGCAACGTGTCGAAGGTGCTCTCGCCGAGCCTGCGCATCGCCTACGCGGTGCTGCCGCCGCGGCTGCTCGAACGCTACTGGGACCTGTTCAACTACGCGCACCCCTCCGTCTCGTGGCTCAGCCAGGAGACGCTCGCCCGGTTCATCGCCCAGGGGCACTGGGACGCCCACGTGCGCAAGACGGCGAAGGGCAATCGCCGCCGGCACGACGAGCTCCTGCGCTGCCTGCGCGCCGAGATGGGCGGCGTCCTGGACATCTCGGGCACCGACACGGGCATGCACCTGTACGTGACCGTGCGCAACGGCATGAGCGAGCAGCAGCTGATCGACGCCGCGCTCGCGCAGGGCGTCAAGGTGTACGGCACCGCCCGCATGCGCTTCCCCAGCACCGCGCCCACGAGCAGCGTGATGATCGGCTTCTCCGCCATAGCGTTCGAGGACATCGAGCCGGGCGTGAGGGCCCTGCGCCGCGCCTGGCTCGGCGACTGAGCCGCCGGGGGCTGTCGCCCGCCGGGCGGCTGTCGCCCGCCGGGCGGCTTTGCCAACTGGGCAGTTGTCGCCCGCTGGGCGCGGGAACCCCCGGCAATCCCTTGGCATCTCCGCCATGCCAGACCAGGCAAACTCAGGTTACGGGGCGCCTCAAGCTCGGCAGCGCTTCATCTTGCGGCTGCAGACCGCGCGGTAGTACAGCACCGCGCAGAACGCCACGACGGCGCACGAGAGGTACATGGCCTGGTATCCGAAGCCCGACAGGACGAACCCCCATATGAACGGGCCGATGCCGCACCCGCCGTCGCAGAGCAGGAAGAAGGTGGAGATGGTGCGCGAGGTGTCGTTGCCGGTGGCGAGCCTTATGGCAGCGGCCTGCCCCACCGACATGCTCGTGCCAAAGCCCGTCGCCATGAACACGCCGCACGCGAGGAGCATCGCGGGGGAGCTGACGAACGCGGCGAGCAGCAGCCCCACGCCCATCGACGCGATGGAGGGGTAGAGCACGCAGTTCTCGCCGTAGCGGTCTTGCAGGCGCCCCGTGAACAGCCGCGTCACCAGCAAGGTCACCGAGTAGACCAGAAAGACGAACGGGGCGTACACGCCCATGCCCAAGTCGATGGCGTAGCTGTTGATGAACGCGTTGATCGACGAGTACGAAAACGCCACCAGGAGCATGAACACCGAGAAGGTGAAGGTCGAGGTGTCGATGAAGGACGCGAGGCCCCGCTTCGGCTCCGATGCGGAAGAAACGCTCTCCTTTGAGGCGCACGCCCCCTCCGGGCGGCCAGACGCCTCTTCCGAGCGGTCGGACGCCTTCACGGGAACGGTGACCAGGAGCGCTATGACCGACAACGCGATGCACAAGACGAAGAGAAGCGAGTAGTCGAATCCCAGCGCCGTCAGCACCGACATGAGGGGTCCGATGCCCAAGCCGAGGGAGCTCGAAAGCATGAAGTACCCCGTGCCCTCGCCAAGGCGCTCCGCCGGCAGGGCGCTCACGGCCAAGGCCGGCATCACGGTGTTCGCCACGCCGAACGATATGCCGTGGACAAGCCGCACGGCTATGAGAAAGCCTATCCCCCAGCCGTCCGCCAAGTAAAGCACGCACATGAGCACTTGGACGACGAGCGCGACGATCGCCATGCGCTTCATCCCGAAGCCCTGCGCGTATCTGCCGCTCAAGATGCGCCCGATCACGCCTCCGACCAAAAACACCGAGGCAGCCAGCCCCGCGAGGGAGGACTCCACGCCGAACGAGCTCGCCGCGTAATAGGCCATGGTGGTCAGCAGCAGAAAGTAGACGGCCATCACGATGAAGTTGCCGATGAACAGCAACGCGAAATCGCGCGTGACTATGCGCGTTGGAGATTGGGACATGTTGATCCCCCGTAACCCTCTTCTCCCGAAAACGACCATTTCTTTATGCCTAAAGTTTGCTCGGCACAAAATGGGCAGGTATGGGAGAATTGATACGGACAGATGGGGTCGAGGCCTTCGGCGAACGCTCTGGGTTAACGCGCTCGGCCCTCGGCGCAGGCGCCTTCGGGCGGTCGCCTGAGAACAGCCCGCAAGGCTGTCCTCCTGACGGCGTCCGGCCTCACGGCTCGAATCCCCTGCGAGGCCCCCGGAAATGAGAAGCGCCCCGGAGTCCGAGGCGCTTGGAGTGACGTGGTGGAGATGATGGGATTCGAACCCACGACCCCCACGTTGCGAACGTGATGCTCTCCCAGCTGAGCTACATCCCCACGTGTGTGGCGCAGCGCTTTCGCGTCATGCGCAAGGCAGTATTTTGATGCTTGCGCGCGCTTTTGTCAATGAAAAACTTGCGTTCACATTTTGAACACGTCCCGCCGCGCCTTCGCCCGAAGCCGAGCTCGAAGCCACAATCAGGGGAGACGCAGAGGCGCCCGCGCAACCCTCGGGCTGCGCGGGCGCCTCGTTCTCGCGAGAGATGCCTGCTAGATCAGCACGCGCTCCTCGACGGGGGCCTCCTCCTCGGCGGCGATCTCCTCGATGAAGGGCGCGAACAGAGGCTCGCCGTTCTGGGAGAGCTCGACCATGCCGGTGAGCACGTCGACGTACTGGTAGGACTGACGCGCCGTGCGACCGCGCTTGCGGTCGACCTCCATGATGAACAGCTGCGGGTGAACCTGGGTCAGAACGCCTTCGCTCTCGACGATCTTGGAGCGGCCCATGTTGGCGCGGACCTTGAGTCGTTGACCAACAAAGTCGTTGAGGGTATCATGAATAGAGTCAACGATTTTCGCTTGCTTAGCCAAATCCATGCTCGAAACATCCTATCGTATGTTGCAGATACAGATAACAGCTGCACATTGTACCACGTCTGTCAAGAGAACGTTAGATGCGCACCAACTATCCGCAGTTCGGGCGGTCTGACGCGCCGTGTCGCCCAGCCTTCCGCGCGTGCCCGCGCGTCCGTTCGCGCCGCCTTCCACCTGCCCCTCGCGGCATCTGGCCTTTTCGTTTCACCCCCGCCCCTCCCCTTCGCCTAGGATGAACTCGTTCCCTCACGCTCATGCGCGCTGCGCACTCACCTGGCGCGCTCGTCCACAAGGAGGCCCCATGGGATTTCTCGAAGGTAAGACCGCCATCATCACCGGCGCCGGCTTCGCGGCGCTCAAGGACGGATCGGCCGGCTCCATCGGCTACGGCATCGCCACGGCCTACGCCAAGGAAGGCGCGAACCTGGTGATCACCGGCCGCAACGTGAAGAAGCTCGAAGCCGCCAAGGAGCGCCTCGAGGCCGAGCACGGCATCCAGGTCCTCATCATGGCCGCCGACGTGAACGCCAGCGCCGACAACAAGGCCGTCACGCAGGGCGTCGTCGACGCGGCCATCGAGAAGTTCGGGCGCATCGACGTGCTCGTGAACAACGCGCAGGCGTCCGCCTCGGGCGTCACGCTCGCCGACCATACCCCCGAGCAGTTCGACCTGGCCATCTACTCGGGCCTCTACGCCACCTTCTACTACATGCAGGCATGCTACCCGCATCTGAAGGAGACGAAGGGCTCGGTCATCAACTTCGCCTCCGGCGCGGGCCTGTTCGGCAACTTCGGCCAGTGCGCCTACGCGGCCGCCAAGGAGGGCATCCGCGGCCTGACGCGCGTGGCCGCCACCGAGTGGGGCCCCGACGGCATCAACGTGAACGTGGTGTGCCCGCTGGCGTGGACCGCGGCGCTCGAGAACTTCAAGGACGCCTACCCCGAGGCGTTCGAGGCCAACGTGCACATGCCCCCCATGGGCCACTACGGCAACGTGGAGACCGAGATCGGCCGCGTGGTGGTGCAGCTCGCCAGCCCCGACTTCAAGTTCATGAGCGGCGAGACCATCACGCTTGAGGGCGGCATGGGCCAGCGCCCGTAAGCGCCTGGACCTGCGGCCGCCCAACTGCCGCCCGCTCCCGCGAGCAGCCGACCCGGCCCACGCCCGCTCCTGCGAGCACCCGCTCCCGCGGGCGGCCCGTACAATTCGATACCCCCCCGACGCGACCCGCTGACGGATGCCCCGCATCATCGGCGGGTCGCGTTGCGTCTGGAGGCGGAAAGCCCTCAAAAGCATTGACGTTTTCCCGATTTGCGTAAACGGATTGACGGATCGCCGAATCTGTCGATTGACGATCTGTCAACAAGCGACGTATGGTGTCCGCAGCACGACGAAGCGCCCGCAAAACCAGGATGCCCGCAAAGAGCGGGCACCCGCGCGGACATCCCGCGCAGCGCCGCCAGGCGGCAGGACCAGGGCTTCGCCATGCTGCTGGACGCGCGCAAACCAGCCGTTGAAGGAGGGCCTATGCACTCGCAGGAAAACGAAGCAGCACGCGCTTCCCATCCCCCGACGCGCAGAGGCGCAAACGTGCGCGAGCGGCGCGAGGAGATCATCGACGCCGCCCGCAGCCTGTACGAGGAGAAAGGACTGTCCCGCACTTCGATCCAGGACATCACCAAGCGAGTCGGCGTCACGCGCTCGCTGTTCTACCACTACTTCCCCAACAAGGAAGCCGTCACGTCAGCCGTGCTCGACACGTACGTCGCCGACTTCATCGAGGCCGTGCACTACTGGGACGCCCAGCGCACGGTCGGCGAGATCGAGGACGCCCTCACCAGCGCGGTGCGCCTGCTGCGGCTCGCGCTGTTCGAGAACGACTCGTTCCGCATCGCGCTGGCCTCGAAGGAGAACGCGTCGCTCTACATCGAGTTCATCAACCGCGTGGCCGACCGCGTGGCGCGCTTCATGGAGAGCCACACCGTGCGCGACTACGAGGCGCTGCACGAGCTGCGCATCACGCACGTGTACGAGACGTTCTACGTGCTGCTCATCGGGGTGACGGCCTTCCTGCGCCGCAACCCCGACGTGAGCGACGAGGTGATCAAGGACCTCATCGCGCAGACGCTGCACATGGACCGCTGAGGCGCGGGAGCAGCTGCAAGGCCCAGGCGGAAGCGAGGGAGCGGACGCGGGGAGGGGCGGCTTGAGGCCGCCGAGGGCTGGAGTCGAAGCGCGGGGCAGACCTGCCTCGCAAACCCAAAGGAGGGGTTCTCATGTTGTTTGACGTATACGGCGACCAAGCCTTATACCAATGGGCCGGGATGATCGTCGTCCTCGTCGCGCTCATCCTGCTGAACGAGTTCGAGCGGCGCACGAAGGTCGGCGGCCTGACCGTGTTCGTGGGCCTGTGCGGCGCCATGACGGTGTACTGCCTCGTCGTGGAGATCAGCGCGGCGATGGGCGCCGAGTGGGCGCTTGCCAACCCCACGCACACCGACATGAACGGCTGGTTCCACTACGCGAAGGTGTATGCCGCCACCGCGGGCTGCATCGGCTTCATGATGCTGAAGTACTCGTGGACCAAGATCGGCCGCTCGCAGTGGTTCAAGTACTTCCCGTTCGTCATCGTGGCCATCAACATCCTGATCGCCGTGGTGAGCGACTTCGAGAGCGCCGTGCGCGCGTTCGGCACCACCTGGGTGTCCCCCGAGGGCGTCCTGCTCTACGGCGGCTGGCACAACGTGCTCAACGGCATCGCCGGCATCCTGAACATCGCCTGCATGACCGGCTGGCTCGGCATCTACATCTCCAAGGACCGCAAGGACATGCTGTGGCCCGACATGACGTGGGTCTTCATCATCGCCTACGACCTGTGGAACTTCTGCTACACCTACAACTGCCTGCCGACGCACTCCTGGTACTGCGGCGTCGCCCTGCTGCTCGCCCCCACCATCGCCTGCTTCCTGTGGAACAGGGGCGGCTGGATCCAGAACCGCGCGTTCACGCTGGCAACCTGGTGCATGTTCTGCCAGGTGTTCCCGATGTTCGCGAACGACTCCATCTTCGCCGCGCAGTCGGTGAACAACCCCGACGTGAACCTCGCCGTCTCCGCCGTGGCCCTGGCCGCCAACGTGGCCGCGCTCGCCTACATCCTGTACCGCGCGAAGAAGCTCGGCGTGAACCCGTGGCTCAAGGAGGTCTTCGTGGGCACGAGGGACTTCAAGCGCGCCATGGCGCGCCGCGAGTCCGCCGAGCGCCTGCTGGCAACCGCCCCGAAGTCGGCGACGCCCGAGGAGCTCGCCCGCCTCGAGGCCGCGCACCGGTAGCGAGCCGGCAGCGGGCGTCGGCAGCGCGTCAGTAGCGGGCCGGCTGCGGGCGTCGGCAGCGGCCCGGCTGCGGGCCGCGCCCGCCCACCGCAACCGGGCCGCACTCGCCCACCGCGCTCGCCACCGCAGCCGCATGACAGCTGCATGGCCGTGCCCGAGCGCACCGCTCGGCGGCGCCGCAAGCACCCCCTCGGAGAGTCCGCCCCCCAGGCGGGCTCTCCGCGTTTTGGGGCCGCGACGCCTTCTGACGGCGGCTCGGCAGAGCATTAAAGGTGACTAACAAGGCTCTCACCTGGGGTGTTGGTTTTCTTTCGAAGACGTTGTGGGGAAAGGGCGCAGCGGACGTGGAGAACGGATGCGCAAGACGTGGGGGTTGGGTGCATCGGATGTGGACAGCTCGCACAGATTGAGGCGATTTCCGACGAGGCGGCGACGCTTTGGTAACCTCTTCGGCGGCCGCGCCCACGTCAAACGCACCCTATGCGGCCGGGAAAGGACGCCTTCACGTGCCCCAACGCGTACTCGAACGCCTCGCGCGACCCCTCGCAGCCGCCGCCCTCGCCGCCTCGTTCGCGGCGTTCTCCCTCGCAGCTGCGCCCGCGCCGGCCCTCGCCGCCGAAGGAGCGCCCGGCGCGCTCAGCGTGCCCGCCGTCGCGCGCGAGGTTGCCGTGAAGGTCACCCAGGCGCAAGCCGACCTCAAGGCCAACCGCACGCTTCCCTACGACCCCACCATCATCGCGCAGATCGGCAACCAGATGGCTGACGGCCACATGATCTGCTGTCCCGGCTACGCCTGCGCCTACGGCGACGCCGTCATCACCGGGCAGGCCACCGACCACTCCTTCTACGGCTGCGGCTGCTGCACGTGGCCCCGCTGGGGCGGCGGAAACTCGTCGTTTCGCAGCCTCGGGTCTGACGCCGCGCTGCTGCGGGAGGCTTACGACGAGATATCCGCCGGGCGCCCGACCGTCATCCACGTGGCCAGTTCGTGGGGCGAGCACTGGATCTGCCTCATCGGGTTTAGGGATGCGCACGACCCCGGCAACCTCACGCTGGGCAACTTCGTCGCGCTCGACCCCGTGTACGGAAACGAGATCACGGCCTCGGACGGCTACGTGCTCTACGGCGACGCCTGCCAGCACGTAAGCGACACCCGCGCTTAGCGGAACAGCCCCGGGCACGACGCGCCCGCGTGCGCAACTCTCTCGCGGCCAGATCCTTCTACTCCGCGCCCTGCGGGCGCTCCGTCCAGGATGGCATGAGAGATGCGGATGCGCTTACAGAGCACGAGCTCGCTTACAGGGCGCAGATGCGCTCGCAGGCCCCGTCATCGGCGACGCGGTAGAGAGAGGCCAGGCCCGTGTCGCGCTTCGCGCCGAAGATGCGCGCGAGCACCTCCTCGGGGTCAGGCGCATCGAACTCCACGGCGATGTCGCAGCCCGCGCTGATCGCGGCGGGCGCAGAGATGGTCCGGAAGTCCACGCTGCCCGAGGCGAGCGTCTTCGAGGCCGCCATGGCCGCTTGGCTCGACTCAAATGCAATCACGTACGTTGACACGAAAACCTTCTTTCCTTTCATTTCCTTTGCCAGCTTGAGGCCAATCTGGAGCAAGCTTAGGGCCAGCCCGGGATCAGTTTGAAGCCAGCCCGGAGTCAGCTTGAGGCCAGCTTGGAGCTGGCACGCGAGCAGAATAGCCGCATCCGCAGGTTCCCTTCGAAGTCGTGCGAGGACGTCGCCCATGAGCAGAGGCAGCGAACGGCGCCGGGCACGCCGCGCCTCGCGCCGACGCTGCCGCGAGGCGCCGATGAACGCGATGGCGAACGATCCCGCAGAGCCCCTCGATCACATGCCATCGCATACCACGATCTCACCACGCATGCCTTCCCGTCGCCAGCAGGCTGTCGATGTCCTCGAAAGCGTTCTCGATGCGCTCGCTGTGGTACATCTCGTAGTTGTCGTATATCTCCTGCGTAATGCCGTGAGCGTCCCACTCTTGCAGAACATCTCCCGCAGGACGCCCCTTCGCCTCGGCATAGCATTCGATCAGGAAAATGAAGAACTCCGTTTCTTTTGCCAGATCAGACACGCTATTCCCCTCTCATGTATGCCGAGTTTCGCGGATCACCGGTTCTTTGCTCCGCTTTCCACATATCGTATATCCCGTATTCGGAGTAGTCCCACATCCCGTTCTCGATGCGCTCCAAGAGACCATGCGTCTCGGACGTGAGGAACGCCCTCACGGCATCCATCTGCTCCATCTCGAAATCGTTGACAATGCGCCTGATCACGTGCCGATCATAGTAGTCAACGGCGAAATAGGGGATTCTCTTCATACCGAAATCACCTCAATGCAGCGGAGGCGCCTCAGCGCCTCTACGGTCTTGAACACGAACTGGTCCTTCAGCTTCTGGGGCATGAGCAGCTCTATGGTTCGGTCAGCTGTAAGAAACCCGTCAATAAAGAGCAGCAGCGTGGGCATCGTCTGGTCATTCGCCACCGGTCCGACAACGACGTCCCAATCACCTGGGATGCTCTCGCTCCTCCTGTTCTTCGCCACGAAGGACAGCCAAGCCTCGTCAGGTTCGTTGAACCTGAGGACGCGCAAGTCATCGAAAGACGATTCGTCAACCTCATAGACCGTAACGCAAGGACGTCCTTTTCCGCGAAGGCGAGCTGTACGCCTTGCCCACGATGATGCCTGCCGCAAGTCGGAAGTCGTGTAGAACCCGTTTCCGAAATCCAAAGCACGCTGATCTCTCAGAAGCCTGGGGGTTCGCACCTCAACGTTGCTCCCATGATAAAGCTCCATGCCGAGTTCGCCTCCTCGCTTCAGTCCTCACGCCCTCCCGCCAGAAGCACCTGCCGCTTTTCGCCATTATAGCTTCTATCCGAGCTCGCGTTGCCGTTCTGCGAAAACGCGCATCCCACCTGAAACTCGCGCAAACTTATGCGAGGGTTTCGGGCGGGAATGTTCGATGTCTTCGCTCTGCCAAGAGGCAATGGGCGAAGCTCCGGCCACAGTCTGCGGCAGCAAGCTCCTTCCACAATCCGCGCCTACACAGAGCACGCCACATCGCGCAATCCCCCTTCTTCAACCCGTGACAGCACGGAGCGTGGCGCGACGCCAACGAGTCCCTTCCCGCGCTGCCCATGCCTCCCGTGCCTCCCGTGCTGTCCATGGCGCCCACGGCACCCATGCCCCCATGCTGCCCATGCCCCCATGACACTCATGTCGCCCACGACACCGACAACGGCGGTTTTTCATCCACCTTGGGAAAATACTGGATGAAAGCACCCCGTTATCGGCGATTTCTCGAAGAAAGTGGATGAAAAGGGCTCGTTATCGGCGGTTTTTGCGGCTTGGACCACCGATAACGACCTAGTTTCATCCACGTTTCAATGAGGGGTGGATGAAAAAGCGCCGTTGTCGGTGGTTCCCGGGGCTTGCCGCTTACCCGGGGCTCGTCACCTGCCCGCGCCTCGCGTCTGCTGGGCACTTGCTGCTTGGTGGCCCTTGCCGCCCGCATTGCGTCTGTTGGACGCCCGTTGCTTGCTGGCCCTTGCCGCCGCGCATTTCACCTGCCGGGCGAGAGCTCGCTTGCGCCTCGCGCCTGTTGGGCGGACGCCCGCTTACGCATTGTGCCTGCCGAGCGCTTGCTGCGTGCCGTCGACTGGAAGGTGATCTCCATGCAGCGTGGGCGCATTTCGCGTTATCATCAGCGGAGTCGATGCATGCACGCCATCTGAACTATCGCGAGGATCACCATGCCCCATCTCAACGAAACCGCCGAGCCTGCCACGCAAGCCAAACCCGCCGAACACACCGAGCCCTCGGCTCGCGCGCTCACGTCCGAGGTGCTCGCACGACACGAGCGGCGCCACAACTGCGCGCAGTCGGTCGCCTGCGCGTTCTCCCGCTTCACGCCCGTGGACGAGGACACGCTCTTCCGCATGATGGAGGGGTTCGGCGCAGGCATGGGCGGCAACGCCGAGACCTGCGGCGTAGTGTCGGCCGGCGTGGCCGTCATCAGCGCGTGCGCGAGCGACGGAAGCGCCCAGCGCACCACCAAGGAGCACACCTACGAGGTGGCGAAGGGGTTCGTGGAGGCGTTTCGCGCCACGCACGGCACCACCTGCTGCCGCGAGCTGAAGGAGCTCAGCAGCGTGCCCGCCCCGCATCGCTGCGACGCCTACATGGAGAGCGGCACGCAGCTGCTCCTCGAGACCTTGCAGAAGCGCAACCTGGCATAAGCGCGCTGTCTGCGCGAAGGGACCGCAACTGGTCGCCATGCCCACATCATGGCACGTGGATAGCGCGTGCGCGCGAAAAAGCGCGTAAGCTTGATCGCAAGGGCACATCCACGCGAGAAGGAGGGGGCATGTGCATACCATGCGTCATGTGCGGCGCCTGCATGAGCGCCGCGGGGCAAGTCGTCGAAAGCGGGCTCTGCCCTGCCTGCGGCGCACCCGTGGATCCTGACGCCGTCAGCTGCCCGTCTTGCTACACGTTCCTCGGTCAGCGTCCCGCTGCTTCTGAGGGATCCTCCGCATCAGGCGAATCAGGCAAATCAGCCGCACTTGAAGGATCCGCCGTACGCGCGGCGCCCAGCGAATCCGCCACGTCCGTCGCGCACCGTGAGTTCGCCGCACGCGCCGCGCACACTGCATCTGTCACGCCTGCCGGGAGCTTCGCGTCGTCGAGCGCCGAGGAGACCCGCGCGACCTCCTGACGAATGATCCAGCTGAGCGAGTCGTGGATCACGTTCTCGAACGGCGAGACCTGCTCGGCGGTGCGCCCGATCGGCGCGTAGTTCAGGCGCTGGATGTAGCGCGAGATGAACGCACCCGTGAAGAAGTCGGCGAGGAAGGCGACCGAACATCCCCTGTCGACGCGCATGCGCAGGCCCTCGCGCGAGATGGCGCTGCACTTCGACAGCTCTTGATCGATCAGGTAGCGGATGTCCTCGGTCAGGGCGGGGCGGTACAGCTCGAGCAGGTAGTGCTCGAGCGTCCCCGGCCCCAGCGATGAGAGCACGTTGCGGTAGTACGCGCGGCGACGCTCAAGGCAGCTGTACGCCGCGTCGAAGAACAGCGCGTTGTAGATGCGGCCGTCCTCGTCCACGTTGCGCACGTAGTAGGGGAACGCTGCGTACCGGTCGTCCGACGCCTCGTACACCAGCTGGCCGGGCGCGAACGTCTTCTCCAACTTGCAGGCCAGCTCGTAGCGGAACAGCCAGACGACGAGCTGGCTCTTGTCGGAGAAGTGGTAGTAGAACGTCTTGCGGTGCTTGCCCAGCTGGTCGACTACCATGTTGACGGTGATGCGGTCAAGCGGCATCGCCTCCGCGAGCTCGGCAAACGACTCCGCCAAGCTCAGCTTCGCCTCAACGTTTCTTCGAGCCACAGCGTCCCCCCCTCCCGCCTCTCGATAAGCGTTCATGCGGCGCGTCCGCCAAAGCGGGCGAGCCTGCCAAAGACGGCCGACGCGCGCACCAAAGCCAGGACACCCGCCAAAGTCGGCGCGCCCGCCAAATCCAAGGAGCTCGCCAAGGCCGACGCGCGCACCAAGGCCAGAACGCCCGCCAAGGCTAGCGCGTCCGCTAAAGCTGGCGAGCTCAAGAGCCAGGGTGCCGCCTATTCCCCGCCCTGCGGCGATCGGGGCGCGGGCGGCGGCGCAGGGGCCGCCGGCGCACTCGGAGCCGCAGGCGCAGGCACACCTGGCGCACTCGGGGCCGCAGGCGCAGGCACGCCTGGCGCACTCGGAGCCACAGGTGCGCTCGGGCCCGCGACGCCTGCCGGCGCGCGCATGACGGCCCCGCACTCAGGGCACGTGCCGTCGGGGTTGGGCATGACGACAACATAGCAGCCGGGGCACACGCTCTCGCCCGCCGCGGCCTCAGGAGGTCTGAAACACATGGGAAGCTCCTACCACTCGCAGTTCATCATCAGAATGAAGTTCCCCGCCGTCGAGGACCACTCCTCGAGCTTGAACGGGTCGAGGCCCGTCTTCTCCGCCAGCTCCCCGCGCGAGTCGACGTGCTTGGCAACCTCGTAGAACTCCTCGATGGTGGTAATGCCCTGCTCGTTCAGCTTCTCGACGCCCTCGGGGGTGATCCCAAACAGCTTGTCCAGTTCGGCAGCCATGGCGGCCTTCCTTTCCTCGAATCGACTCTGCGAGCGCGCCCGGAGCACCCGAAAGCCCGGATGCGGATGCGGACGCGCTCGCCTCGTTCTCGCTCGTCAACCGAAGCGCAAGCGATCCTAGTCCTCGCAGCGGTACACCTTCACGGCGACGCCCGTCTGCTGCCACGCGCCGATGAGCTGGTCGAGCGAGTTGGGGTCGTCGTCCAGAAGCACGTTGGCGTTCGACTCGAAGGCGCCGAACAGCGACGGGTACGCCTCCTCCTTCTCGGGGAACCACCAGTCATGCTGCACGCTGATGACGCGCGGGTCCACGCTGGAGGTCTTGCGCGCGCACTGCTTGATGCGGCCCATGTGCGTCTCGATCCAGCACCAGTCGCCGTCGCGGATGTCCAGGTCAACTGCCGTCGACGGGTGGATGTCGAAGATGGGGTCGGGGTGCAGGTCGCGGTACGGCCCCGGCTGGCGGTGCTCGGAGTGGTAGAACGGCATGAAGCGCGCGCCCGTGATCATGACGAGCGGGTACTCGTCCGCCCACTCGGGGTGCTTCTCCACGCTGGCCGCCGGGTACTCGAAGTGCGGCAGCGGGTCGAACGGCAGGCCCGTCTCCGCGGCGAGCTTCTCCACCACCGACGACTTGAGCTCCACCTTGCCCGACGGCGTGAGGAACTTGAACCCGGGCTCCTTGTACTTCTCGAACTTCTTCTGGCCGGCCATGTACTTCACGTCGTTGTAGAACTTCTCATGCGTGAGCCCCATGGGCGCCAGCTGGAAGTCGAGCATGTCCTCGGCCTTCGGGCCCCACCACTTGTCCTCTTGCCCCAGGCGGACGGCCAGGCCGTAGAAGAACTCGTAGTCGTCGCGGAAGTCGACGTCGGCGCCGCCCTCGAAGCGGTCGATCACGCGCGCCTGCGCGCCGAAGTACATGGGGCGGTGGTTCATGACCGCGTAGCAGTTGTCGGGGCGCTCGAGCCATGTGGCCGCCGGCAGCACGTAGTCAGCCAAGGCGCCGGTGGGCGTCATGAAGTAGTCGTGCACCACCAGGAGGTCGAGGTTCATGAGCGCCTCGACCACGAGCTTCGTGTTGGAGAACGCCATGACTGGGTTGTCGGCCTGCACGATGAGCGCGCGCACCGGATACGGGTCGCCGTCGCGCATGGCGCGGAACAGAAGCGGCGCGTTGGAGTACGGGTAGAACGACGGGTACGCCTGCGAGATGACGTCCCAGCCCTTGAACGTGAGGCCCGGGAAGCGGTCGTTCCCGATCATCTTGTCGCGCTGCTCCTGGGAGAGCGCGTAGTGCTCGTAGAACGCCGGTGGGAAGCGCGACGGCGGGGCCAGCTGATCGCCGCCCTTCTTGTCGAGGTTGCCCGTGATGGCACGCAGGATGGCCTTGGCCTGGATGGCGCTCGAGGCGTTGATGCCGCTCGCGTCGCCGCCCTTCTGGCCCCACGGCAGGCACGCCGGCTTGATGGTGGCGTACATGCGCGCGGCCTGGACGATCTTGTCAGCGGGAATCCACGTGATCTCGGCGACCTTCTCGGGCGGGTACTCGGCCGCGCGCGCGGCGAGCTCGTCGAAGCCGATGCACCACTCGTCCACGAACTCGTGGTCGTAGAGGTCCTCGGCGATGATGACGTTGATGAAGCCGAGCGCCAGCGCCGCGTCGGTGCCGGGGCGGATCTGCAGCCACAGGTCGGCCTGCTGGGCCACCTCCGAGCAGCGCGGGTCGATGACCAGCAGCTTCGCGCCGCGCTCCTTGCGGTTCGTGTCAACCCAGTGCCACAGGAGCGGCTCGGAGGCTATGGTGTTGCGGCCCCACAGGACCACCAGGTCGGCGTTCACCCAGTCGGACTTGTCCGAGCAGAAGCCGCCGTAGGTGCAGGGCTCGAGCCACATGTCCGAGCTGTAGCAGATGGTGCCGTTGCCGCCGGTGTTCGGGCTGCCGAACAGGTTGGTGAACTTGTAGTGCAGCCAGCTCCACGTGCGCGCCGTGCCCTCGGTGAAGGCCAGCATCTCGGGGCCGTACTCGTCACGCAGGGCGGCGAGCTTCGCGGCGATCTCGTCGAACGCCTGGTCCCACGTGATCTCCTCCCACTGGCCGCCGCCGCGCTCGCCGACGCGCTTGAGCGGGCGGCGCAGGCGGTTCTCGTTGTACACGAAGCCGTCGAGGAAGCGGCCCTTCTCCAGGCGCGAGCACACGTACCCCTTGTTGTGCGGGCAGTCGGGATCGCCCTCGATGTCGACGATGCGCCCGTCCTTCTTCGTGACCAGCACGCCGCAGCGCACGTGGCAGAAGAAGCAGCCGGCCCGCAGGACCTCCACGTTCTCATCCGCGCATCCAGGGACTTCCACGTTCTCGTTCTCAGCCATGACTCTCTCCTTTTGATAGGATACCGACCGCGGTCGCCGTCGGTGCAGACCGAAAGAATCCCCCTTTCCCTCGCCGCAGATCATGGCTTAACTATAGAAGCCGCGCGCGACCAGCCGCCATGGCCAAAACGACCCCGGCGGCTAGTTTCGCGCGGCGCTGACGCCCGTGCGCGGGCCCGTGGCGCTGGCGCCCCGTCCTGGTGCGCGCCTCGCGCGCCCGTGGCGCCGACGCCCACCGATGCGCCCCGTCCCGCTTGCGCGCCCTACCTCAGCTGGCTCACCAGGTTGTCGGTCTCGCGGGCGATGCGCATCTCCTCGTCGGTGGTCACCACGCAGATCTTGATGGGGCTGTCGTCGATGGAGATCACGCGGTTCATGCCGATGGCGCCCTCCACGTTGTTGCGCTCCTTGTCCAGGATCATGCCCATGTGCGCCAGCCCGCGGAAGATGCGCTCGCGCAGGTCAGCCGAGTTCTCGCCGATGCCCGCCGTCATCACCACGGCGTCGGTGCGCGTCATGGCGGCGTAGTAGCTGCCGATGGACTTCTGCACGCGGTACACGTACATGTCGATGGCGAGCTCCGCGTGCTCGTCGCCGCGCGCGGCCGCGTCGAGCACGTCGCGCATGTCGCCGCTCGAGCCCGCGATCCCCAGGATGCCGCTCTTGCGGTTCAGGATCTCGTCCATCTCGTCGAACGTGATGCCCTCGCGGCGCATGATGTAGGTGATGATGGCCGGGTCGATCGAGCCCGAGCGCGTGCCCATCATGAGGCCCTCGAGCGGCGTGAAGCCCATGGTGGTGTCGATGGACTTCCCGTGGTTGACCGCCGTGATGGAGCCGCCGTTGCCCAGATGGCACGTGATGAGGCCCAGGTCGCGCAGGGGTCGCCCGAGCAGGTTCGCCGCCTGCTGCGCCGCGTAGCGGTGGCTCGTGCCGTGCGCGCCGTAGCGGCGGATGGAGTACTCGTCGTAGTAGCGCATGGGCAGCGGGTACATGTACGCCTTCGGCGGCATGGTCTGGTGGAACGCCGTGTCGAAGACGGCCACCTGCGGCGTGTTCGGCAAAAGGCTCCGCGTCATGTCGATGCACGCGTCGGCCGGCGGGTTGTGCAGGGGCGCGAGCTCCTCGCACTTGGCCAGGTTGGCGCGCGCCTCGTCGTCGATGAGCGCGGCCCTGGTGAAGAACTCGCCGCCCGCCACGATGCGGTTGCCGATGGCGTCGATCTGCTCGAGGCCGCTGATGGGGCTCTCCGGGTCGTCCACCATGATGTCGAGCAGCTTGCGCAGGCACTGCTCCACCGTGAGCCCCGCCACGTTGTACGTGACCTTCTGGAAGTCGGGCGCGAACGACACGTTCATGAACGCGCGCTCCGTGCCCACCTTCTCGGCCAGGCACTTCATGCGCGCGTCCTTGCCCTCGGTCTCGATGAGCTGCGACTTGAGCGAGGAGCTCCCCGCGTTCACCACGAGCACTAGCATGCGGCATCTTTCCTCTCAGGCGTCGGGATCACGTCGGAAAACGCGTACTCCGCGTCAGAGGCGATCACCAGGTAGTTGTCCTTGTCGCTGAACCGCTCGTCGGACGCGAAGATCACCGTCACGTGCGCGAAGAAGCGATCCAGCTCGTTGATCAGGCGGATGAGGTGGCGGAACTCCCGCCACTCGGGCCCGCTCACCACGTTCACCAGGTAGAGGCCTCCCGGGTTCAGGCGGTCCTTCACCGCGCGCAAGCCGGCAGCGCCCGCCAGGTCAGCGGCTGCGGCAGCGCCCGCGAACGCGTCGTTGCAGATGGCGTCGTAGCGCTTCTCGCAGCCGGCGAGATATCCCAGGCCGTCGTCGACGATGAGGTTGAAGCGCTGCGCCGAACCCTCGCGCGAGCTCAGCTCGCGCTCGAGCTTGTCGACGAAGAAGAAGCGGCGCGCGATCTCGGCGACGGCGGGGTCCGACTCCACCACGTCGACGCGCAGGCCGGGCCGCGTCATGAGCGCGTGCTTGGGCCACGCGCACCCGCCGCCCCCGATCATGAGCACGTCGCGGATGGCGAAGGGGGCGTCGGCGGGGCGAGTGGCGCCAGCGGGCTGGGCGGCGCCAGCGGAACAGGTGGCGTCGGCAAGCTGGGCGCCGTCGGCGGGCTGGGCGGCTTCCACGGCCACGCCGGCGTCCGCGTCCGCACCCGAGCCCGCGACCGCGCCCTCCGCCTCGAACATGCGGTCAAAGGCGCGGTAGTACTCGAACACCGGCTCATGCCAGCGCTCTCCCAGGTAGGTGGCAGACTGATACGCGCCGCCCACGTTGAGCACGCGCACGCGCTCGCCGTCCTCGCCGCACACGGTGTACACCCGCGCCAGCCCCGCGTCCGTGCGCCGCACGTGCGGGTCGAGCTGAAGCAGCTTGCGCACCGCCAGCGCGTTCGCCGCCGTCACGCCGACGCCCGCCGCCACGAGCGCCGCGCCCTTCGCGCGCCCCGCCAGGCCGGCAACCTTGCCCACGCCCGTCTTCGCCATAGCACGCCCCCTTCCCGAAGCGCGCCCGCAAGGGCGCGTCGTCTTTCAGCTCATCCCATGATACCTGCTGAATCCCTCACGAAGCGCGACGTTGCACCATCGCGTTCACGCGAAGGCGGCCATCGCCACGATGTCCAGCCCGCAGCTTCTAGCAGGCGAGCATGCCGGACGCCACCTGCACGGCCACGTCCTTCCCCGCCAGGGCCTCGAGCACCGCGAGCGCGAACGGCAGCGACTTCGCCGGCCCGCTTCCCGTGATGAGGTTCCCGTCGCGCACCACGTCATCAGGCTGGTACGCGCCCGCGGGGAACACGTCCTCGCAGCTCGGATAGCACGTGGCGCGGCGGCCGTCGAGCAGGCCCAGGTGCGCCAGGAGCATGGGGGCGGCGCAGATGGCCGCGACCAGGCGTCCCTCCTCGAGCCGGGACGCGAGCGCCGCGCGCAAAGGCTCGCAGGCGGAGAGGTTCTCGTAGCCCCCCATGCCGCCCGGCAGGATGATCGCGTCGAAGCCGCCCAGGTCAACGTCGCCGTCAGCCACCGCCGCGTCGGCCGTGACAGGCACTCCCTGCGCCGAGGCCACCTCGCGCGTCGGCATGACCGATGCCACAACTACTTCCACGCCCGCGCGTCGCAGCACGTCAACCGAAGTCAGAGCCTCGATCGTCTCGAACCCCTCGCCCAGCATGACCGCCACCCGGCAGTCCTCGGCAGCCTTGCACTCCATGGCGCATCCCATAGCGTCCCCTTCCTCACAGCACACGTGAACACGCTGAGCATAACGCCCCGAGGGCATGATCGCCGCGCGAATCCGCAACCCGACAGGTCAGCGGCGAAATCTCCATGCGCCAGCCGCAGAGGCGGACGCGGACGCAGACGCAAGGCTAGATGCCGAAGCACCCGCTCATCTCGCGCATTCGGGACATCTGGTCGACGCCGAACGGGCACCGCTTGTTGCAGTGTTCGCACTCGGTGCAGTCGGAGGCGTGATGCTCCAGGTTGAGGTAGTGGCTCTTCGCCATCTCGTCGCCCATGCGCGACAGGTCGTAGTACTTGTTGGCAAGGCCGATCGATATGCCCGCCGGGCAGGGCTGACAATGGTTGCAGTAGACGCAGACGCCCGTCGTCTCGGGCGGAGCGAACCGCCCGACCACCGAGTAGTCCTTTTCCTGCGGACTGGCGTCGAAGAACCCGAGCAGCTCGCTCAAGTCGGACAGCCCTCGGATCCCGGGCAGGACGGTGAGGACGCCCGGCCTGTCGAGGGCGTATTGGATGCACTGGTACGAGGTCAGGGCATGCCTGAACGGGGAAGCCTTCGCGTCCAGAAGCTGGCCTCCGGCGAAGGCCTTCATAACGGAGATGCCCACGCCTTGCGCCTCGAATTCCTTGTAGAGGGCGGCGCGGTCGTCGGCGCTGCCCTTGCCGTACGCCGACTCGTCGGTGTAGTCGTACATCGGGTTCAGGCTGAACATGCCCAGATCCATCATTCCCGTGGCGAGGAACCTGCGGGCAATCCCCGCATTGTGGGTGCTGAACCCCAGATGGCGGATCGTGCCCGCCTGCTTGCACTTCAGGGCGTAGTCCCAAGCCTCCCCGTTCATCACCTTGTCGAAGTCGGCGTCCTCGTCTATGCAGTGCACGAAGGCGAAGTCTGCGTAGTCGGTGCCGAGCAGCGCAAGGCGAGCTTCGAACTCCGCGATCGACTTCCGCGCGTTGGTCGTCCAGCCGTACTCTCCGCTGGAATAGTCGGCGCCGATGTGGACTTGCAGCATGACCTTGTCTCGCCTGCCGCGCAACGCCTTCGCATAGCCGCCGAAGGCGCATGCCTTGCTCGGCACGAAGTCCAAGAAGTTTATGCCCGCGTCCACGGCAGCATGCAGCGTCTTGACGATTTCGCCCTCGCTTGCATTGTGGATGCTGCCCATGCCAAGGCCGATGACGCTGATCTCCTCCGTACCATGAGGGAGCTTGCGATATTCCATGTATCTATACCTCTATCAACTCGTAGTTCTGCCCATTTGCAAGCTCCCCCAAACCCTCTCAGATGCTCCGACATCGCAGGAGAAGCAGCTACGGAGCCTGCTGCCCCGAGGATGCCCTGTCATCTGCACCGTGCCAGGCGAGCGATCCATGCAAGTAATGCCGACATCTTGAAGCGGCGCCTTGCTTCCCCTCTTTCGCCATCATGGGGATAGCTTTCCTTGGTAACAAGGCTAAGCCAGCTGATGCAGTATGTACAATGCCTGTATTGAGAAATATTCTATTCCTGCCAGGCATATGTTGCTTGGGAGCAATGCAGACGGTGCGCGAAAGGCGCCCCTCGCACGCCAAAGAGCTCGCTACCTGATCTCAGCGCCGAAGGGGAACAGGCTCAGCTTCGCCAAATGGCTCGCGAAGGCGGTGCCGGAATGGATGCGACACTTGCGAGACATATAGCCTAACTCCATGAAAACAGCCATTTAAGGGGCACAATGTTGCTATAATCGCAAAAAGTGCCCGTTAACAGAGGATGGGACATTATGGATAAGAAGCTTTACCGGCGGGAACGTTACCTCGCGAAGCTCCGGCCGTTCTACCACGACGACGACATAATCAAGGTGATCACGGGCGTTCGCCGATGCGGGAAGTCCTGCCTCATGGAGACCGCCGCCGAGGAACTCAGGGAATCCGGCGTGGCGGAGAAGGACGTGCTCTACCTCGACCTGGACTCGAAGAGGTACCGCAAGGTTGCCACGCCCGACCAACTTGAGGCTGCCATAGACGGACTTGTCGACGACGATGACCCCAAGTACCTGTTCATCGACGAGATCCAGAACGTCAGAGGATTCGAGGAGGTCGTCAACGCCTATCGCAACGACGGCGGGTTCTCCATATTCCTCACAGGCTCGAACTCGTACCTGCTCTCTGGCGAACTCGCGACCAAGCTCACCGGCCGCTACGTCGAGAGCGAGATGTTCACGTTGGGCTTCTCCGAGCACCTGGGCATGAAGGAGTTCCTGGGCAAGCCGCTCCTGCCCGATGCGCAGGAGTTCGAGCGATGGCTCGCCTACGGAGGTTTCCCACGTGCCCTGTCCATCGAGGAAGCTTCTGCAAAGGATGCTTATGTACGCGACGTCGTCGACCAGATCTTCGAGAAGGACATACGCAGAAGGAAGAAGATCCGCAACCGCATCGCCTTCGAGCGATCCATGGCCTACGCCATCAACAACTTCGGAGCCACCACCAACCTGACCAACATCGTCGACTACCTCAGCAACGTGGAGCGCATCGCCGTGAAGAAGCAGACCCTTTCCGGCTATCTCGAGCTGCTCGCCAACGCGAAGCTTCTATACAAGTGCCCACGCTTCGACATGAAGTCGAAAAGATCGCTCCGCAGCGAGGAGAAGTACTACCTCGCCGACCCGGCGATCTACCGCGCGCGCAACGCCGACGCGCGCGTCAACTACGGCCCCGCGCTTGAGAACGCGCTATACACGCACCTCCTCTCGAAGGGGTACAAGGTGAGCGTCGGACGCATCGGCAAGCTGGAATGCGACTTCATCGTACGCAAGGGTGACGAATACGCCTACGTCCAAGTGTCCATGACCGTCGCCGACCCCGAGGTGGAGCGGCGCGAGTACGCCCCGTTCGACAAGGTGAGAGACGCATGGCCACGCTACCTGCTCACACTCGATCCGCTACGCAACCAGCGCGACGGTGTGAGGCACCTTAACCTGATGGAGTTCCTCAAAGAGGATGGCGACCTGCTGTAGGCGGATCGCATTCTCGCAGGTCGGGCTCAATCAATCACAACCAGCAGACTGAGCTTGCAATCCGCAACAAAGGAGGCAATACCTCGAATTCAGACTCCCGTGGGAGCGATCCTTGTCCGCCCGAGACCGATGTTAAGAAGGATAGACTTGCCTTTCTCCCCAATTGCCTAAAGGCGACGGTCCCGAAAAGGACGGGGTTGGCTGAGCGCGTAGCATTTGAATCACTGCTGGAAGGAATGTCCGGAAGCGATATGGCGACAGCCGTCACAGTTGGCTGCGAATGCAGCCCGAGCATAGCCGTAGCGCCGAAAGGCGTGAGCGTAGAGGGTGCGAAAAGCGCTTGTGCTCGTTCAAAAGCTCGCTACCTGATCTCAGCGCCGAAGGGGAACAGGCTTAGCTTCGCCAGCTTGAACAGCTGCAATCCGAACGGGATCCCCACGATGGTGATGCACCACAGCACGCCGAGGACGGCGTACGAGATCGCCTCCCACAGGCCGATGACCACCAGCCAGACGATGTTGGCCAGAAGCGACGGCGCTCCCCCGCCGTAGCTAATCTCCTTGCCGAACGGCGCCAAGGTGAGGCTCGCGAACTTGAAGCACTGCCGCCCCAGCGGAATGCCCACGATGGTCACGTAGAAGATGATTCCGGCAAGCACCCACCCCAAAGCCGTGAGCAGCCCGCCGAAGATGATCCAAATGATGTTCCCAACCGTGCGCATGGCCTTCCTTCCGTCGTTGCGCGTCCGTACAACATGAAACTCGACGCGAAACACAGTTTAGCTGTCAACCCCGAGTCTATCTTGGTTGGCATTGAGGCTCATCCTCGGTTTTCCTTCGACAAGCCAACGCGTTAGTAAAGTATCCTGATCAGCTCTTTTTGAATAAGCTGATCAGGATCACAAAACCTTCTACAAAAGCATTTCTTCTTCAGAAACCTCTATCGCTTTTATCTCTTCCACTTCCTCCTCGGTAGGTTCAGAGCCGTCAGGGTTTTCATTGCTAATAAACATCCTTATTGCGTTCTTCGCAATAACGGAAGTAGAGAGAACGTCTACCCCTCCACCTATGACACCACCAGCAAGAGGAATCATCTTACCAAGATTAACGATGCCCTTCTCCCCGAACTTCGTTATAAACCTGAAGCCAATTTTCTGGTTTATTTTCACCAGCGCTGCACCTGGAATTTTCTTAATTGCTGCCTCGAGGCTCTTTTTTCCAACCTTGATTCCAAGCTCTCTAGCCACATCGGTAACAGCTGCCCCGGTCAAGCACATGTATATCATTGTCTGGACCTGGTCTGACTCAACGTCATAGCCGCCAATCCTCGCAATAGCAGCTATCATACGCATTTGAACATATGCGACACTTCCAATATTTGCGGGGATTGCAACAGGCAGCGTAATATAGCCTCCTAAACCGGTAATGAAACCTGATGCGGCACATTTTGCAATCTGGGACTTAACCAGAGCTTTTGCAGCTTTTTCCGGAGATTCATGCTTTGAAAGGTAATCATCTGCCAGCTTGTCGACAGACTTGCTCACCTTGGGGATTCCATCGAGAGCCTTCGCGTATATCTCATCAAGAATCTTTCCTGCAGTTGTCTCGTCAATCTCAGCAGATCGAACATCTTTCTGCTTGGTCATCTTGACTCCCTCATCGATACAGTGGGATACAGTCTATATTGCGCCCTCACATTCGCCATCTATTCAAACTCAACTGTATACTCATCACCGAGAGCCGCAATAAGCATATTACGCACATCGTTTTTTGCATTTTCTCGAGCTTCCTCGAGAAGGCCACCAGTCACAGCCTCCTCCTGGCTTCGCTGGAAGCACTGAGCCTGAAACGTATCCACGTCCTCCACATGAATAGGATTAAACACGTTGCTGTTTTCCTCCAACACGCCAGACTTCTCCATATCAGGTGTATTGGATATGAGATACGGTTCTCCAAGTTTCACATAGATCGTCTGACCCGTACGCCGATACGCAGCCTCTCCCATGTCAACTCCCGCTTTGATCGTACCTGCATAACGATACCAAAAGCTGCTGTTAACTGGAATATCGATAGAGTCAAAGAGCTTGATACTGTCGTTCGTCGCTTTGTCGACGATGTTGTATTTCTGCGAAACGCTCACCAACTCATTTTGCGCCACGATACGCTCGAACACGATAGACGCCTGGTCAACCTTCTCTTCATCCTCGGGGTTGTGGCTTTGGAGAAACATGACCCCTCCCACGCCTAACGCTAGACCTATAGCAATCCCGATTAAAACGAATCTCGCATTTGAAAACAGCTTCTTTTTGCCCGTCATCGCCATGGGAAAGCGCCTCCCCTTTTCTTTCTTCGCAATACTCATATATCAAACTATTCCTCTATGAACACAAGCGAGTCGATAATGGCCTTCTCGAGAGCCTCCTGCTGAGACGCCGTCAGTTTGTCAGATGTCCTCACCAGCGTCGTCCCCACCACCGCATGGGACCCAGATGCCAAAGCACCGCCATCGAACACAGCAAGATACTCCTCACGCTTTTGGGCGTCCTCAGCCGTTGAATAGACCTCGACACAACCACCGCCATCAGTTCCCCTGTCGATTATCGAAGAGCCTGCCCCTGGCAGCTTTGACAAATCAACGAGCGGGCTCGAAAAGTACACTGCAGCCGTATAGCCTCCCGCTTTGTTGAGATTGCCATTGGGATCGTGCTCCTCCGTTACTGCTGATATGTCCTGAACGCCATCAACTTCCCCAAGCCTCTCGATAACGTAGGCTTCCGTAGGCTGATCAACCAAATCGTACTGGCGAATGCTCCGTCTTACAGCTTCCGCTGTATTCTCTATGCCAGTCCTTTCCTCGACATAGCTCACAGCCTTCAATTCATTAGTCGTCGCCTCAATGTCTTCGATCTTGCTCGGAATGGACGGGATCTCGATCTTGGCGGCTTTTCCCTCCGACACAGCTGTTTCCAAGGCGGGGATCAGCTCGGGCTCAAGTAGGTTCTCACCAGCTGCAATTAGCTCCTCCCCATCCGCAATAGCCGCATCAAGCTCAACTTCTTGGCCTTCAAGCCTTTCGATTTCGGCGGAGCAAGCGCTTTTAGCTTCTTTCACTTCCTCAGACTCCGCACATCCCGAGATCATTCCGGCGATAAGAATCGCTGACGCCACGACGGCAAGTGTCTTTGTGGTTATCCTTTTCATGCTCATCCTTTCTCTTGGATCGGCAGCAACCCAGCGCGGCCGAAGACGAAACTCCGACCGCGCCAAGCCTGCATTACACTATTCTTCTCTTTCAATCCCTAGCAGCTCGTCACAGGTGCAGCTGTACGCGAGTGCCATCTGTCTGACCACAAGCGCATCGGGCTCTTCTCTCCCTTCTTCGAACCGAGCGAGGGTGCACGGTGGTACCTCAAGCTCTTCCGCTGCCTCACGGAGAGACATACTCGCCCGTTGACGACAGCGCTTAAAGCCTTCCGAAGCCATACTCATACTCACTTTCTGTATTTTCTTAGGGTGATTATAAACAATCTTATAAATTCGCTTTGCAGTAAGCTGCTTTTTTCTCCTTTCGAGTAGGATTTCCCTTAGACAACGTTGGAAAGGGTTGGTATGGAGGAAAGACGGCTCATCGGATCGCGCATCGCGTTTGCTCGCAAGGCAGCGCAGCTCAATCAGGCTGAGCTCGGCCGGGAAATCGGCGTTTCCGGCCAGACCATTTCCAACTGGGAGACAGCGCGCTACGTACCGAGCGCCAGCGACGTCGTAGCCTTGTCAAAGACGCTCCATTGCTCGTCAGACTTTCTGCTGGGCCTTTCCGATTCCTTCACGTTCACGCAAAGGAATCGCTCCTCGCATCTGCGCTGAGGGCAGTTGCCTAACTCGCCCGAAGGGCGTGCTGATGCGTCAACTGCATTGGCAGCCACGTTGTCTCATTATGGGCGTTGTAATTTTCGCGAGCCTGTTTGCTAGAGCAGGCGCATTCCCCTGCCCCTTACTCTGCGATTTTGATTAACTCAAGATTATTCACGCCGATTGTGCTCACAGTACGGAATAGAGAATTGGAGCCGACGCATGGGCGGAGAAGCGCACGCTGAGTCCGCCTTAGACCGAATAGTTCGCAACGCTGTATGCACTGAGATGAGTGATGCGAACATGCGCGAGCACATGGCTTCCAAGAAGAGATAACGCCCACAGGGATCTCACCGAGTGCTCGGGCGTAAAAACCCTCGCGTTCAGCGGGCCGGATCAGATGGTGCACAGCTTCGATGTTGCTTGCATGACGAGCGTGCATGCAGTCGCTGAGTGGCAGATAGAGCACGAAAGCTCCCGAGGTAGGTGATGACTCACCGTTCAGGAGCTTTTGCACCTCGAATGATAGCTACGAACGCTACGTAATGTCAGTGACGACCCCCCCCCTACGGTTCACGAAAAGAAGGTGCTTCAACTTCTTGATGCGCACCGTTGCGCAGATGCGCAGCTCGCGTTCGATGGCGGCATCCGGGATAGACTTTATGCGACGGCTATCTAATACGACATGGGCGCTCTGGTCAACAGCGCGACGGAGATTTCTCTCAATCGCGACACCGATCGAAAACACGGCAAACGCAACCACTGTCAGAAGGCCCAATCCTGCTGCTACTCAGCTGAAGGAGTGCACGGCAACGAGCCAGAACCTCGCACCCAACACGGAGATCGCCATGACGTTCGCAAAGGACCCCGAAAGCGGCTTGCGATCGGGATTTCACTTCAGCATCACGGCTTGCCCTCTACTCGATGACTTCCTTGAGGTACTCCCTGAAGCCGGGGAGGCTGAAGCGCAGCTTGCCCCTGAGGCCCTCTTCTATGATGCCGCCCTCCAAGAGGCGCTTCTTGTACGTTGAGACGTGTCCGCTTGACTTGCCGAGGCGGCTGGCCAAAGCCGACGAGTCGGTCTCTCCCTCGTCGGCGAGCATGGCGCGCAGGAAGTCCACGTCGCCATCGGACAGCTCGTTGAACGTTGCGTCGAAAACCTGCCGTCGCAGCTCACCTTGGGCGAGCCTCACGCCAGCCTCGACGCTCTTCTCGGTGATGACGTCCTCGCCGCGCGACGCGTTCCACATGCGATACCCCACCAGCTGGTACATGAACGGGAATCCGCCCGTCGCCTCGACGGCCCGGGAGAGGGCCGCCTGCTCGATGGCCTTCCCCGCGCCCTCGATCGTCACCACAAACGCTTCCTCGATGTCATGGGCGGGAATGGACCCGAGGTCATGCCGGAACGCGCGCCTGAGGAACGAGGTGGACTCACCCGAGAGGAGCACCGACACGTTGTAGGGCAGCCCGGCCATGAGAAGCGCCACCTTCCGGCCCTCGCGCACGAAGTGCTGGTACGTGGTCGCAAGCTGGACCATCTCGTCAAGATGGGGGTTGACCTCGTCGACGGTTATCAGAAGCCCCGTCTCCGTCTGGGCAAGCTGATCGAGCAGCAGGTTCATCTTCGATCGCCAGTTCAGCGACGGATCGGCAACGTTCTCCCAGCTGACGCTCACGAGCCTGCCCACGCCTATGCCGGTGGCCTTTCTCTTCGGAGCCGCCTCAAGCAGATGAGCAGCCTGCTCAGCCGCTCGCTGCACGACGTCATCGAGCATTCCCGGAACGGCCGTCACGCTTACCGCCACCCAGCCCCTTGACGAAGCCTCGGTGGCGAGACGGGAAAGCAGCGCGGTTTTTCCCGTTCCGCGCGCCCCGACGAATACCGACGAGAGGTTCGGATCTCCCTCACCCACCTCAAAGGCGCAGATCATGTCGCTGATAATGCGCTCACGCCCCGCCAGATAGGAAGGCACCTTGCCGAAGACAGGCGTGAAGGGATTGACGGACGGGTTGAGTTTTCCCCTTTGAGCTTGAGACATTGTCATCGCCTTCCTCACGCGCTTTTCGCAACCGCGCCGTGCCCTTTACGTGCTTTAGCCATTATTACAGCTTTTAGCGTCTTTTACAAGTTTTAGCAGTTTTTACAGCTTTTAGCTTCCTTTAGTTTCTTTAGCTCCCTTTAGTTCTTTTAGCTTCCTTTGGCTATTTGAGTGCAAACCTCTTCCATTTATGTGTCATAAATATCAATAATTAATTTTGACACGATACGGGCAAAATGCTCGATATACTATGTCAAAATTTACATCAAGTATTTTTGATACATAAGGAGAGCCATGGACTTCACCTCATGCGAGCTGAGCAACCGGTACTATGGCGGCACCGAGCGCAAGATCGGCGTCATCGTCGGCGACGAGCCGTTCATGCTCAAGTTCCAGAAGCGCACCGCCTTCGGAGTTCGGTTCAATCACCTGTCAGAGCATCTCGGATCGCGCGTGTTCGCATGCGCGGGAATCCCCTCCCAATACACGGTCCTCGGCACCTACAAGGGCGAGCCCGTGGTGGCCTGTCGCGACTTCCTTTCCGAAAACGAGCAGTTCGTCCCGTTCAACGACGTAGGGGAAAGCACGCTCGATCAGGACAAGGAGACGTATCAGTACGAATACGCCGACATCATGCGAATGCTTCGAGATAACTCAAAGCTCACCGATGTCGAAGGCACCGTCGCGGCATTCTGGGAGATATTCATCATTGATGCGCTCGTCGGCAACTTCGACCGCCATGGCGGCAACTGGGGGTTCGTGAAGCATGCGGGGCGCTATCGGCTCGCACCCGTATTCGACAACGGGTCGTGCCTGTTTCCCAGCCTCCTCGACGATCAAATGGCCCGCATCATCGCCTCTGACGAGGAAACGCGCAAGCGCGTGTTCGACTTCCCCACCTCCCAGGTCAAGCTCGATGGAAGGAAGAGCTCCTACTACGAGGTGATCAGCAGCTTGGCGTTCCCCGAGTGCAACAAAGCCCTCGCCAACGTGGTGGCGCGACTTGACATGGACGCCGTACGCGCCTGCGTGGCAGACCTCGCGGACGCCAGCGAGACGCGCCGGCTGTTCTACACCCACATGCTCGACGCACGCTACGAGCTCATCCTCCGATCTGCGTACGAGAAGCTGATGGGAGGACGCTCGTGAGGAAGACCACCACCAGCGGCGTCATTCGCGTACGCGACGAGCTGGGCTTCGCCTGCCACATAGCGCGCATCGACTACGCCGAGCGTGAAGACGGAACGTTCGAATACGCGTTCACGCCGCGCTATCCCGTGATCGACATGCTCTCGACTGCCGTCTTCCAGGGAATACCAGGACTTGACCTCGACATGCGCAAGAAGCGCTATCTGCGTCGGAACAGAGTGCCCACCTTCATCGACGAGCGCACGCCCAGCGAGCGCCGGGAGAACGTGCAGGAGCTGCTCGAGGCATGCGGAATGACCTACCTCAATCGCCTCGAATGGCTCATTCGGACCGACCTGCGCTACAGCGGGGACCTTCTCTACGTTGACCGCTGGCGTCCTGAGGACGAGAAGCGCGTCATCGACTTGGGAGACCTCTCGGAGTGCGGCGTGCGCGCCGCACAGGCGGCGAGCGCGCTCCTCTCGGAGATATGCCAAGGAAACGACGTTGCCACCAGCGCGTTCTCCATCGACGACGGCAACCGCGAGACTTGTTACCGGCTGCTCTCAGCGCTTCTTCGCAAGGAGAAGACGTTCCTTGCGAATCGACGCGAGGAAGGATGGGCGAAAGCCGCGTGCGCTGGCAAGACGCGCGGCCGCAAGCGCGCAGACACGAGCCTTGCGGAACTCAACGCCGTGCGCCGCGCTCATCTCGAAGGGCGCATGACCGCCGAGGCGGCGGCAGAGCAGCTCGGCATAAGCCGATCGACGTTCTACCGCCGCCTGAAGGAGATTGGGGCATAGCCCTCGGCCTTTGCTTCCCTGGGCGCCTTCCGCGCGGCTTCGCCTTGGTTTCCTCGAGCGCCCCGCACGTCGCGCGCTTCCCGCGCCCTCGGCTTCTGCTAGTCGCGCGTCAGCTTGCGGTGCAGGCGATGGGGCTTGGCGGCCTCCTTGCCGAGGCGCGCCTCGCGGTCGGCCTGGTACGCCTCGAAGTTGCCCTCGAACCAGTGCCAGTTGCCGGGGTTCTCGTCAGTGCCCTCCCACGCCAGGATGTGCGTGGCGATGCGGTCGAGGAACATGCGGTCGTGGCTCACCACCACCGAGCAGCCCGGGAAGTCCAAAAGCGCCGCCTCGAGCGAGGAGAGCGTCTCCACGTCGAGGTCGTTGGTGGGCTCGTCGAGCAGCAGCAGGTTGCCGCCCTCCTTCAGCGTGAGCGCCAGGTTCAGGCGGTTGCGCTCGCCGCCCGACAGCACGCCCGCGGGCTTCTGCTGGTCGGAGCCCTTGAAGCCGAACGCCGCCACGTAGGCGCGGCTCGGGATCTCGGTGTCGCCCACCACCATGTAGTCGGTGCCGCCGCTCACCACCTCCCAGAGCCGGGTGTCGGGGTCGATGCCCGCGCGGCCCTGGTCGACGTAGGAGATCTTCACCGTCTCGCCGAGCGTGAGCGTGCCGCCGTCAAGCGGCTCGAGCCCCACGATGGCCTTGAACAGCGTGGTCTTGCCCACGCCGTTCGGGCCGATCACGCCCACGATGCCGTTTCGCGGCAGCTCGAAGGACAGATCCTCGATGAGCACGCGCCCGTCGAACTCCTTGTGCAGGTGCTCGGCCACGAGCACCTTCGAGCCCAGGCGCGGGCCCACCGGAATGCGGATGTCGGTGAAGTCGAGCTTCTTCGCCGCCGCGGCCTCGGCCACCATCTGCTCGTAGCGCTCCAGGCGCGCCTTGCTCTTCGCCTGCCGCGCCTTCGGGGACGAGCGCACCCACTCGAGCTCGCGCTCCATGCGGCGGGCGAGCTTGGCCTGCTGCTGGCCCTGCGCGGCGATGCGCGCGGCCTTCGTCTCCAGGTAGGTGGAGTAGTTGCCCTTGTACGGGAACAGCTGGCCGCGGTCCACCTCGCAAATCCACTCGGCCACGTTGTCCAAAAAGTAGCGGTCGTGCGTGACGGCGAGCACCGCGCCGGGATAGCTCTTCAGGAACTGCTCGAGCCACAGCACGCTCTCGGCGTCGAGGTGGTTCGTCGGCTCGTCGAGGAGCAGCAGGTCAGGCGCCTCGAGCAGAAGGCGGCACAGCGCCACGCGGCGTCGCTCGCCGCCCGAGAGCACGCTCACGGGCATGTCGGAGTCGGGGCATTGCAGCGCGTCCATGGCCTGGGAGAGCTGGTTGTCCAGGTCCCATCCGTTGGCGGCGTCGATCTCGTCCTGGAGGCGCCCCATCTCGTCCATGAGCGCGTCGAAGTCGGCGTCGGGATCGCCCATCTCGGCGCTCACCTGGTTGAAGCGCTCCACCTTCGCCAGCACGTCGGCGAACGCCATCCGCACGTTCTCGATGACCGTCTTGTCCTCCTCGAGCGGCGGCTCCTGCTGCAGGATGCCCACGGTGTAGCCCGGCGTGAGGCGCGCCTCGCCGGCCGTGACCTCCTCGAGGCCCGCCATCACCTTGAGCAGCGTGGACTTGCCCATGCCGTTGGGGCCCACCACGCCGATCTTCGCGCCCGGGAAGAACGACAGCGACACGTCGTCGAGGATGACCTTGTCGCCATGCGCCTTGCGCGCCTTGTACATCTGGTAAACGAATTCAGCCACGCCGAAACTCCTTTGCGATAAGAGACGATTTCTGAAATTATAATTTGCCTCAACGCACATTCCAATCACGATGCGGCGTTTGCCGCAGCGTTTGCGGAAAGAGCACGTCCGGAAGGGGGTCCATGCGAGGCGAGAGCGACAGCCGCGAGAGGGCGGGCTGCGAGGATGCTGGCTGCGAAGGCGCCGGTTGCGAGAGTTCTAGCTACGAGAGCGCGAGCTGCGAGGGCGCCAGTTGCGAAGGCGTCGGCCGCGGAAGCGCCGAGGAGGCCAAGCGCGCGCTGCGCGCGCAGCTCAAGGGCGCGCGAGCGGCGCTTTCGCCCGACGAGCGCGCGGCGGCTGACGCGCGCATCGCCGCGCAGCTGTTCGAGCTGGACGCATGGCGATGCGCGGACGTGGTGCTTGCGTACCGGTCGTTCGGATCCGAGGTCGACACGCGCGGGATCATCGAGCGCGCGTGGGCGGAGGACAAGGCGGTGGCGCTGCCGCGCTGCGTGCCCGGCACGCGCCTCATGCGCTGGCATCACGTGACCAGCCTCGACGCGCTCGAGCGCAGCGCGTTCGGCGTGGAGGAGCCGCCCGACGACCCCGCCGCGCTCGTCGACCCATCGACGCTGGCGCCTGCCGCCAGCGTCGATGCCGCCGCGCCCACGTCCGCGACCAGCGCCGACGGCGGCGGCGTCACTGCCATCGCTGCCGCCGCCACGTCCGCAGGCGCCCACGCCCCGCGCGCCCTCGCGATCGTGCCCGGGCTCGCCTTCGACGCGCAGGGCTTCCGCATCGGCTACGGCGGCGGCTTCTACGACGCCTTCCTCGCCGCCTTCCCCGGCACGTCGGTCGGGCTGTGCCGCGAGGCGTCCCTGCTACCCAGCCTGCGCGCGCAAGGCGCCCTCGACGCCCACGACAGGCCCGTCGACATCGTGCTCGCGGAAAGCAGCCGGTGATTCGGCCCCTTCCCTACGCCTTCGAGAGCCGCACGGCGCACACCTTGTACTCGGGGCACGCGCAGATGGAGTCGAGGCTGTCGATGGTGAGCCAGTTGGCGTTGCCGTCCTGGAAGTGGAAGGGCATCCACGCCTCGCCCGGGTTCGTCTTGCCCGACACGCGGGCGGTGGTCACGATCGACCCGCGGCGGCTCTCCACACGCACGCGGCCGCCGTCATCGATGCCCAGAGAGGCGGCGTCGGCGGCGTTCACCTCGACGAACGACGAGCTGACGATCTCGTTGAGCCCGTCGGTGCGGCTCGTCATGGCGCAGGCGTTGTAGTGGTACAGGATGCGCCCGGTGGTGAGCATGAGCGGGTACTCCGCGTCCGGCAGCTCGGCCGCGGGCTTGTAGGTCGCCGTGGAGAACGCCCCCCGCCCGCGCGTGAACTTCCCCACGTGCATGATGGGCGTGCCGGGGTGGTCGGGCCCGGTGCAGGGCCACTGCAGGCCGCGCCCCGCCACCTCGGGGCTGTCGAGGCGCGCGTGGCTGATGCCGGCGAAGCTCGGGGTGAGCGAGGCGATCTCGTCCATGATCTCGGCTGGCGTGAGGTCGGGCTGCGCGTATCCCATGCGCCGCATGATCTCCGCGAAGATCCACGTGTCGGGCCGCGCGTCCCCCGGCGAGGCCACGGCGCGGCGCACGCGCTGCACGCGCCGCTCGGTGTTGGTGAACGTGCCCTCCTTCTCCGCGTAGCTGATGCCCGGCAGCACCACGTCGGCGTAGGCGGCCGTCTCGGTGAGGAACAAGTCGTCCACCACCAGGAAGTCGAGTGCCTCGATCCCGCGGATGACGTGGCTGATGTCGGGGTCGGTGCGCACCTGGTCCTCGCCGAAGATGAACAGCCCGCGCACCGTGCCCTCGACGGCCGCGTGGAACACCTGCGTGGCGAACAGGCCCGGCTCGGGCTTGATCTTCACGCCCCAGGCGGCCTCGAACTTCGCGCGCACCTCGGGGTCGGCCACCTTCTGGTAGCCCGGGAGGTCAGCCGGCGTGGCGCCCATGTCACACGCGCCCTGCACGTTGTTCTGGCCGCGCAGCGGGTTGACGCCGCAGCCGGGCCGACCCAGCTTCCCGCAAGTCAGAGCCATGTTGCTCATGGACATGACGCCCTCGGTGCCGGTGGAGTGCTCGGTGACGCCCAAGCAGTAGATGATGGGCGCCTGGCGCGCGGTGGCGTAGAGGCGCGCGGCGGCGCGCAGGTCGTCGGCGCTGATGCGGCAGATCTCGGCCACGCGCTCGGGCGTGTAGTCGGCCACCATGGCCGCGAACTCCTCGAAGCCCTCGGTGCGGCTGTCGATGAACTCCCGGTCGAGCAGGCCCTCCTCGATCATCACGTGGCACATGCCGTTCGAGAACGCCACGTTGGTGCCGGGGCGCAGCTTCAGGTGCAGGTCAGCCTGCGCCGCCAGCCCGATGTCGCGCGGGTCCACCACGATGAGCTTGGCACCGCGCTCCACGGCGGCGCGGATCTGCATGCCCGCCACGGGGTGCGCTTCCTCGGGGTTCGACCCCACCAGCATGATGACGTCCACGTCGGGCGAGGTGATGTCGGCGATGGGGTTGGTCATCGCGCCCGACCCGAGCGTGGCGGCCAGGCCCGCCACGGAAGGCCCGTGGCACACGCGGGCGCAGTTGTCCACGTTGTTCGTGCCGAAGGCGCAGCGCGCCATCTTCTGCAGCAGGTACACGTCCTCGTTGGTGGAGCGGCTGCAGGCGAAGGCCGCCAGGGCGTCCGGGCCGAAGTCCCGCTTGATCTCGCTGAAGCGACGTGCCACCAGGTCAAGCGCCTCGTCCCACGTGGCGGGCTCGAGCTGGCCGGTCTCGCTGCTCCTGACGAGCGGCGTGGTCAGGCGCTCGGGTGACTGCACGAAGTCGAAGCTGCCCGAGCGGCCCTTCACGCACAGGCGCCCGCGGTTGGCGGGGCCGAAGGCCGGCTCGGTGTCGACGATGCGCCCGTCGCGCACGACCAGGTTGAGCTGGCAGCCCACCGCGCAGTGCGGGCAGGTGGTGAGCGTCTTCCGCACCTCCCAGCTGCGGTACTCCCGGCGGCGCTTCAGCGTGAGCGCGCCGGTGGGGCACGCCGCCGCGCAGCACCCGCAGCTCTCGCAGCTCGTCGCCTTCCAGTCAGGGCCGAACGGCGCCTCGATGGTGGTGCGCAGCCCCCGCTTCGCCGCCTTGAGCGTGTGGTTGCGCGCGAAGCTGTTGCACGCGCCCACGCAGCGCTGGCAGAGGATGCACAGGTTCGGGTCGTAGGCGAGGAAGGGGTTGCCGTCGAGCACGGGCTTGCGCTTGGGCTCGGCAGGGAGCAAAGGCTCGGTGACGCCCACCTCGCGGCACACGTCCTGCAGCTCGCACGAGCCGTTGCGCGCGCACGAGAAGCAGAAGTTCGTGGAGTTCAGCCCGTGGGCGGACAAGGTGAGCCCGAGCGCGGCCCTGCGCGCGTCGACGACGCGCTGCGTGCCGGTGCTGACCTGCATGCCCTGCTCAACGGGCGTGTTGCAGGCCGTGACGAGCCCGGGGCGGCCCGCCACCTCGACCGAGCACACGCGGCACGAGCCGACGTCGCTCACGCCCTTCAGAAAGCACAGCGTGGGGATGCGCACGCCCGCCCTGCGCGCGGCGCCCAGGATGGTGGTGCCTGCCGGCACGCTGACAGGCGAGCCGTCTACGGTGAGCGTGATCATGGCGACCTCGTTTCGGGAAGCGATGACGGGAGCGGCGGGGGCAGGGGCTGTGGAGTCGAAGGCGACCTTAGGCATATTGGGTCCTCCCCTCATCCAGCGAGCCGCAGCCGAAGTGGTCGCAGCGCAGGCAGCGCGCGCACTCCTGCCGGGCCTCCTCGAGCGTCATCTCGACCTCGACGGCCTCGAAGTCGCGCCTTCGCTCGCGCGCGGGGCGCTCGGCGACGTTGACGCGGCCGGTGGGCGTGCGGTCGTTCGCACGCGCCGCGGGCGCGCTCACGCCGCAGTCGAGCGTGTGGTGGTACCCCAGGTGCTCGTCGATGTTGCGCGCGGCCACCTTGCCGGCGGCGATGGCGCGGATGACGGTGGCGGGGCCGCTCTGGCAGTCGCCGCCGACGAACACGTTGTCGAAGCCGGGCGCCGCCAGCGCGGCGTCGGCGACGAGGCGGCCGCGCGCGACCTGCATGCCCGCCTCCTCGAAGGGCGCGCTCACGACGTCCTGCCCCACGGCGAGCAGGATGACGTCGGCCTCGATGCGCCGCTCGGGCTTGCGCGCGTCGAGCGGCGCCGGCCGGCCGCCGCGCACGGGCCCGATCATCTGCGGCTGCGTGACGAGCGCGCTCACGCGGCCCCGGTCGTCCACCTCGACGCGCACGGGCGCCTCGAGCGTGATCATCTCCACGCCCTCGGCGATGGCGCTCTCGACCTCCGCGCGCAGGGCGGTCATGTCCTCCAGCCGCCGGCGGTACGCGATCGACACCTCCTCGGCGCCGGCGCGCACGACGGTGCGGGCGCAGTCCATGGCCACGTTCCCGCCGCCGACGACGACCACCTTCTTGCCCGCGAGGTCGGGGATCTCGCCGTCCCCGATGGCGCCGAGCAGCTCGACGGCCGACATGACGCCCTCGGCCTCGACGTTCTCCAGGCGCAGCTGCTTGGCCGCGTGCGCCCCGATCGACACGTACACCGCGTCGTACTCGACGGACAGGCGGCGCAGCTCGCGGGCGTCGACGCGGGCATTCGCGTGCACGGTTACGTCGCCCGCGCCCAGGATGGCGCGGATGTCCTCGTCGAGGCGCTCGCGCGGGAAGCGGTAGGCGGGGATGCCGTAGCGCATCATGCCGCCGAGCTGGGCGTGCATCTCGAACACGTCGACCGCGTGCCCCATGAGCGCCGCGAAGTACGCGCACGTGAGCCCGGAGGGCCCGCCGCCCACCACCGCGATGCGCCGCCCCGTCGGCGGCAGCGCCGGCGGCGTGGCGCAGCGGTCGGCAGGCGCCTGGTCGCAGGCGAACTTCTTGATGCCGCGGATGTTGAGCGGCGCGTCGACGAGGGCGCGGCGGCAGCGGCTCTCGCAGGGGTGCTCGCACACGAACGCGCAGGCCGTCGGGAACGGGTTGTCCTTGCGCACCATGTTCACGGCGCCCTCGTAGTCCCCCTCGCCCACCAGGGCGATGTAGGCGGGGACGTTCACGTGCGCCGGGCAGTCGGTCTCGCAGGGAAGCGTCTGGCCCACGCCGGCCTGGCAGCGGCCCTGGCCCACGTGGCTGGCGTACTCGTCCGCGAAGGCGTCGAGCCCGTCGAGCACCGCCTGCCCCGCCTCGTAGCCGATGGCGCAGTCGGACGCGTCACGCGCGAGCGTCGCCAGGGCGCGCACCTGGTCGAGGTCGGCGGGGCCAGCCTCGCCGTCGCGCACATGGCGCAGAAGGTCGGCGAGCTTCGGCAGGCCGTCGCAGCAGGGAACGCACTTGCCGCAGGTCTGGGCGACAGCGGCCTCGAGCAATGCCACCTGCGTTGCCACGGCGCAGGTGCCGGGAGGCGTTGCCGCGATGCGCCGCGCGAACCGGTCGAGCTGCGCAACGACGCGCGCATCGTCAACCGCGCGCGGTTCAATAGAAAGGACGCTCATGGGATCCCCCGATCTCATCTCGCTTCCTGCAAGGATGAAGTGCATGAACTGCTTGAAATGCGTGTAACCTTAGCTGCTCGCCCGCCTCGTCCGCGCGACGCATGGGGAGTTCGGTCGACTTCGGCCCGCGAGCGAGCAGGCGCTCCCCCGGCCGCGCTACTGCGCGTCGCTGAGCGCCACGTCGATCAGATAGCCGCCGCCCTCTTCGCACTCGTACACGAACGAGCACGTCATCACGCGCACGGGCTCGCCGTCCGCGCGCGCGGCGCCCGCGAGCACGCCCGCGAAGCGCGGCGGGAACGCGAGCGAGCGCTCCTCGGCGTCCTCCATGAAGTCGCGGCAGCCCGCGTCCTCGAGCAGGCGGCGCGCCACGTCCACGTCAGGCCCGAACACCTTCGCCGTCTTGAGGAAGAAGTCGCCCTCGTCGAACTCGACGCAGGGGTGGACGCGTGCGGCGCGCTCGTTCTTCTGGCGCATCTCGCTGCGGTGCTTGTTGTCGAGCGAGCAGTAGTGCATGCCGAGGGCAAGCCCCTCGTCGAGCGCCCACGCCATGAGCTCGAGGATGAGCTCCTCGGAGCCCGCCACGGCGAGCCCGCCCGAGTAGCCGTAGTCGTACATCACGTCGAACGGCGGGTTCTTCAGCGTGAACCCGCGACGTGCGAACTCGTCCCAGTTGGCGAACGGGAAGCAGAACTCGAGCAGGTTGATGCCGTCGACGCCCACCTCCTCGAAGCGGCGCAGCAGGTCCTGCATGTGGGCCTTCGCGCCGGGGATCACGGGCATCTCCACCATGACCGAGGGGATGTGGCGCTTGGCGAGCGCCATGGCAGCCAGCACGCGCTCCTGCTGCTCGGGCGCGTCGTCGTCCTTCACGCTGAAGCGGATCTCGTCGAGCCCCGCGTCGCGCAGGAGTGCCGCGCTCTCCTCGGTCAGCAGGTCGCCCGAGGTGTACATGCGCTTGTGCGCGCCGGGCCACAGCTCGCCGGCGCGGCGCAGGAGCGCAAGCGCGTTGTCCAGGTCGAGCAGGGGCTCGCCGCCCGTGAGGCCCACGCAGGCGAGCGCGTCGTTCTCGGCGGCCGAGCGCCTCAGGCCCTCCTCCCACGGACAGCCCTCGTGGAAGAACTTCTCGTAGTCGGGCTGGTTGCGGTTGAAGCAGAAGTAGCAGTCGCGATGGCACCTGAACGTGGTGGAGAACGTCTCCGACCCGCGGTTGCCCGTGCACTCCACGCATGCGGGCGACAGGTGCCCCACCGACAGCGAGGCGCCGGCGTTGCGCACCTTCACGCCGCGCGCGGCCAGCTCGGCGCGCAGCTCGGCGCAGCGCGCCTGGCCCGCGCCCGCCTCCGCGAACACGAGCCCCTTCTCCTCGAGCGCCTTCACGTAGCGCGTGCCCACGGCGGCGTATTCCGCGAGCGCCTTGTCCAAAGCAGCGTTTCCCATGGCGCCTACTTCGTGCCGAAGATGCGGTCGCCCGCATCCCCCAGGCCGGGGACGATGTAGGCGTGCTCGTTCAGGCCCTCGTCCACCGCCGCCACGTAGATGTCCACGTCGGGGTGCGCCTGCTGCACGGCGCGGATGCCCTCGGGCGCCGCCACCAGGTTCATCAGGCGGATGTTGGAGCAGCCGCGGCTCTTCAGGCTGTCGATGGCGTCGTTGGCGCTGCCGCCCGTGGCCAGCATGGGGTCGACTACGATGACGACGGAGTCCTCCACGTTCTCGGGCATCTTGTAGTAGTACTCCACCGGCTGGTGCGTCTCCTCGTCGCGGTACATGCCGATGTGCCCCACGTGGGCGAACGGCATGAGCTCGAGCAGGCCGTCCACCATGCCGATGCCGGCGCGCAGGATGGGGGCGATGGTGATGAAGCGATGCGCGAGCGCGGGAAACGCCCCCTCGCAGACGGGCGTCTTCACCGTGACCTGCTTGGTGGTGAAGTCGCGGGTGACCTCGTAGCCCATGAGCAGCGAGATCTCCTTGAGGAGCTGGCGGAAGTCCTGGGAGGAGGTGTCCTCGCGGCGCATGCGCGTCAGCTTGTCGACGATCAGCGGGTGGGAAAGAACGTGCACTTCACTCATGTCTTAGCATCCTTCGTAGTTGGCTCGGGCCCGTGCGGCCGCAGCCTCCTATTATAATCGTCGAAGCGAAATTGGCCACCAGGCGCGCGGGACGGCGGGACGGCACGACGGCGGGGCGGCACGCGCGGCCGAAAGCGACTGGAAGTGGAAACACGCACGGCGACGCGTGCCCGAAAACGTCCCGAATCATTCTCGAAACAATTCGCCCCTAGAATGACGTGGAGACACAAGCTGGGGGCGTCCTGCGCCCGAAAGCCCGGCCCCGCAGCCTCGAAGGCTGCGCCCCACGCGAAAGGAGCACACGTGGCCCACGTCAACGAAAACTACGCCAAGCTTCCCGGAAGCTACCTCTTCTCCGAGATAGCCCGCCGCACCGCCGCCTATCAGAAGGCACATCCCGAAGCCGACCTCATCAAGATGGGCATCGGCGACGTCACCCGCCCGCTCGCGCCCGCCGTCATCGAGGCCATGCGCGCCGCCGTCGACGACCTGGCCGCGCCCGAGACCTTCCACGGCTACGGCCCCGAGCAGGGCTACGGCTTTCTGCGCGAGGCCATCGCCGAGCACGACTTCCGCGCCCGCGGCATCAAGGTCGACGACGACGAGATCTTCGTGTCCGACGGCGCGAAGAGCGACTGCGGCAACATCGGCGACATCCTGGCGGTCGGCAACCGCATCGCCGTGTGCGACCCGGTGTACCCCGTCTACGTGGACGCCAACGCCATGGCCGGCCGCGCGGGCGACTACGACGAGGAGGCGCAGGGCTGGACGAGCATCGTGTACATGCCCACCACCGCCGAGAACGGCTTCTGCCCCGCCATCCCCGACGAGCCCGTCGACGTCATCTACCTGTGCTCGCCGAACAACCCCACGGGCACCGTGCTCGACGCCGGCCAGCTGAAGACCTGGGTCGACTACGCCAACGAGCACGACGCCCTCATCATGTTCGACGCGGCCTACGAGCGCTTCATCACCGAGGAGGGCGTCCCGCACTCCATCTACGAGATGGAGGGCGCCCGGACCTGCGCCATCGAGTTCCGCTCGTTCTCGAAGACCGCCGGCTTCACGGGCGCGCGCTGCGGCTACACCGTGGTGCCCAAGGCGCTCGTGCGCGACGGGCAGAGCCTCAACGCCCTGTGGAACCGCCGCCAGACCACCAAGTTCAACGGCGCGTCGTACGTGATCCAGCGCGGCGCGGCCGCCGTGTACACCGAGGCCGGCGCACGCCAGGTCGAGGAGACGCTCGCGTACTACCGCGAGAACGCCCGCGTGATCAAAGACGGCCTCTCCGCAGCCGGGCTCGAGGTGTACGGCGCCGTGAACAGCCCGTACGTGTGGTGCCGCACGCCCGAGGGCATGGGGTCGTGGGACTTCTTCAACCTGCTCCTGGAGCAGGCGAACGTGATCACCACCCCCGGCGCCGGGTTCGGCCCCGCCGGCGAGGGGTACGTCCGCCTCACCGCCTTCGGCGACGCCGAGGCGACGAAGGAGGCCGTCCGGCGCATCAAGAGCCTGCTGAGCGCCTGACAAGCGCCGAAACGTGTTAGAGTTGGGTCCATGGACCCAAGAGACGACATAACGGGGGGCGCGGACGACGCGTCGGCGCCCCTTCGCTTCGACGGCGACAACAGCTACCCCGACTGCGAGCAGTGCGGACGCTGCTGCGGCCTCAACGTGATCAGCGCCTCGCCCGACGAGGTGGCGCGCATGCGCGCCTACATGGCCGAGCACGGCATCGCGCCGCGCAACTACCGCAAGGAGCGCTGCTGCTTCTCCGAGGAGGGCGGGATCTGCCGGATATGGGAGGCGCGCCCGCAGATCTGCCGCCTGTACAACTGCCGCGTGCCGCGCCTGGAGATCCTGCGCCGCAACCCCGACATCGTGGTCGACGACGACAAGCCGCTCATCGACCTGCACGACACGTTCATCTTAGGCGACGCGTCCGACCCGCGCTACCGCCCGCAGCACTCCCTCGAGGAGATCGACCGCGCCGCAACCGCCTCCTCCGCGCGCGAGGTAGCGCGAGCCAGCTGACGGCGCCCCGAGAGCACGCCCTCCCCCGCGTCATTCTGAGGCCGCAGCCCCATGCCATCCCGAGGCCGCAGCCCCCTTCCCCTTACTTCTGCGACTTCTGCTCCTGCGCCCTCTCAGGCACGAGGAAGATGAACGCGAGCGAGCTCAGCAGCAGGAGGAACGGGTAGAACAGAAACGGGATGATGTCGAAGGCCGACACGGCGTAGCCCAGCTCGGTGGCCGCCGATATGGCCACGAGCATCTGCGCGCCGTAGGGGATGACGCCCTGCGAGACGCACGAGAACGTGTCGAGCAGCGACGCCGTCTTGCGCTTGGAGATGCCGTAGCTCTTCGCCATCTCGGCGGCGATGGGGTTCGCCATCACGATGGCCACCGTGTTGTTGGCCGTGGCCACGTCCATCGCGACCACCAGCAGACCCATGCCGAGCTGGCCGCCCTTGCGGCTCTTGAACAGGCTGCGGATGCCGTTCAGAAGCGCCACGAAGCCGCCGTGCTCGCGGATGAGCGCGCAGATGGCGCTCACGAGCACGGCCACCATGGTCGTCTCGAACATGCCCGCGGCGCCCGAGCCCATGTTGGCGAGCAGGTCGGTGGGAGCCGTGGCGCCCGAGAACACCATGATGAGCGAGCCCGAGGCGATGCCCAGAAGCAGCACCACGAACACGTTCACGCCGACGATGCCGCCCACGAGCACGATGAGGTACGGGATGAGCTGGATGAGCTCGTAGTCGTGGCTCACGCCTCCCGCGAGGTCGGCGTTGAACGACATGACCAGGATGATCACGAGCGTCACGAGGGCCGCCGGCAGGGCGATCTTGAAGTTCTCGCGGAACTTGTCCTTCATCTGGCAGCCCTGCCCCTGGCATGCCGCGATGGTGGTGTCCGAGATGAACGACAGGTTGTCGCCGAACATCGCGCCGCCCATCACGCTCGCCACGCACAGCGGCAGGCTGAACCCCGACGCCGCCGACACCGCCACGGCGATGGGCGTGATCAGCGTGATGGTGCCCACCGACGTGCCCATCGACACGGACACGAAGCAGCTCACCACGAACAGCACCGCCACGGCGAACTGCACGGGGAACACCGACAGCATGAGGTACGCCACGCTCTCCGCGGAGTCGCGCCCCACCGTGCCCACGAAGACGCCCGCCGCCATGAAGATGAGGATCATGGTGACGATGGTCTTGTCGCCGATGCCGCGGCCCATGATGACGAGCTTGTCGTCGAAGGGCAGCCTGCGGTTCTGCACGCACGCCACCAGCAGCGCCACCAGGAACACCACCACGATGGGGATGTTGTAGAAGCCCATGGGGATGCCGAGCACGTACTCGAACAAGATGCCCAGCCCCAGGTAAAGCACGAGGAACACGCCGATGGGCGCGAGCGCGCCGACGTTGCCCTTCTTCGCGGGCCCCTCTTGGCCGCTCGCCGCGGGCGCGCCGGCCGTCACACTCTTCTCTTCCGTCATCTCAATCCTCTCGAGCGTTCGAATAGTCCGCACATTGTAGCAATCACTTTGCACGGCGGGGCGCTCTTCGCTCATAATGTTTGAACAAAATTGGAGAGCGCGGAAGGAGGCGGCACGTTGACCGAAGAGCAGTACGCGCGCTGGACCGCGCCCCTGCGCGCGCACCCGCGCGCCGCCCGCGCGCTGCTGGCGGCGAACAAGCTGCTCACGTGCGTGGGGTACGTGGCCTACCCGCTGCTGCTCGCGCTGCTGGCAGCCTCCGCGCTCGCGGGCGGCGCAGGCGCGGGCGCGGGCGGGCTGGCGGCGGCTGGCGCTGCGGGCGCGGGCTGGTTCGCGGCAGGAGCGGCCGGCGGCGCTGCGGGCGCGGGCGGGTTCGCGGCATGGTGGGCGCTGGCGTGCTGCGTCGCGGTGCCGGCAGCGCTGTTCGCCGCGTGCAGCCTGCTCCGCCGCGCGGTGAACGCGCCGCGACCCTACGAGGCGCTTCCCATCGACCCGCTCATCAAGAAGGACACGCGCGGGAAGTCGTTCCCGAGCCGCCATACGTTCTCGATGTTCGCCATCGCCGCCGCGTGGATGACGTTCCTGCCCGCCGTCGGCGCCGCGCTCATGGCGGCGGGCGTGTTCATGGGCGGCGTGCGCGTGCTCGGCGGCGTGCACTACCCCCGCGACGTGGTCGCCGGCGCCGCAAGCGCCCTCGTCCTGAGCGCCGCCGCCTACGCCCTCTGCGGCCTGCTCTGACGGACCGCCCGAGCGCCTTGCGCGCAAGCTCCCGAGCGGCCCGCGCGCCGCGCATGCCACGCCCGCTCAACCGTTACAATGAGGCGAACACGTTCGACGAAGCGAGGATGCCGCCATGACCTACCCTGAGACAACCGACCCGTTCGCCCCCGGCTCGCTCGGCGCCCTCGCGCCGAGCTGGTGGCTGCCCGAGGACGCCGCCGAAGGGGACATCGCCGCCGACGACCCCGCAGAAGCCAGCGACCCCAGCGGCCCCGCAGGCGCCAGCGATCCCGCCGACAGCGCCACCAGCTCGCCCGCCGGCCCCGACGCGCCTGCGCCCGACCTCGACGAGACCGACCCGTGGCTCACGCCCGACGAGGCCCTCGAGCGCTTCCTGGACTGGGTGGACGCCCGCGGCATCGAGCCGTGGCCTCACCAGGAGGACGCGCTCATGAACCTGGCCGTGGGCGACCACGTGATCCTCGGCACGCCGACCGGGTCGGGCAAGTCGCTCGTGGCGCAGGGCCTCTGCTTCATGGCGATGGCCACCGGGCGGCGCGCCTACTACACCGCGCCCATCAAGGCGCTCGTGAGCGAGAAGTTCTTCGACATGGTCGACGTGCTCGGCCGCGACAACGTGGGCATGATCACCGGCGACAGCACCATCAACACCGAGGCGCCCGTGATCTGCTGCACCGCCGAGATCCTCGCCAACCAGGCGCTGCGCGAGGGCGAGGGCGCCGACGTGGGCTGCGTGGTCATGGACGAGTTCCACTACTACGGCGACGTCGACCGCGGCTGGGCGTGGCAGGTGCCGCTGCTCACGCTTCCGCGCGCGCAGTTCCTGCTGATGAGCGCCACGCTCGGCGACACCTCCGCCATCGCGGCCGCGCTCGGGGAGCGCACCGGCAAGCCCGTCGACACCGTGTCCGACGCGCCGCGCCCCGTGCCGCTCGCCTTCGAGTACTCGCTCACGCCGCTCGAGGGCACCGTCGAGCTCGCCCTGCGCAAGGGCGAGGCGCCGCTGTACCTCGTCCACTTCTCGCAGGACGCCGCCATCGCCACCGCCCAGTCGCTCGCCAGCTACGGCGTGGCCACCAAGGAGCAGCGCGAGGCCGTGAAGGCCGCCGTCAAGGGCACCGCGTTCACCACCGCCTTCGGCAAGATACTCAAGCGCCTGCTCGAGTGCGGCGTGGGCGTGCACCACGCCGGCATGCTGCCGCGCTACCGCCTGCTCGTGGAGAAGCTCGCCCAGCAGGGCCTGCTGCCCGTGATCTGCGGCACCGACACGCTCGGCGTGGGCATCAACGTGCCCATCCACACGGTGGTCCTGACGCAGCTCACCAAGTTCGACGGCCACAAGATGCGCCGGCTGCGCGCCCGCGAGTTCCACCAGATCGCCGGGCGCGCGGGGCGCGCCGGCTTCGACACCGAGGGCATGGTGATCGCCGAGGCGCCCGAGCACGAGATCGAGAACGCCAAGCTGGTGGCGAAGGCGGGCGACGACCTCAAGAAGCTGCGCAAGATCAAGAAGAAGAAGCCGCCCGAGGGGTTCGTGGCATGGAACGAGGCCACCTTCACGCGCCTCATCGAAGCCGTGCCCGAGACGCTCACGCCGCGCATGCGCATCACGCACTCCATGGTGCTCGCCGTGATCTCACGCGGAGGCGACGCCCGTGCGCGCGTGCGCGAGCTCATCGCCGCGTCGGCCCAGACCGACGAGCAGAAGGCGAAGCTGCACGTGCGCGCCGACGAGATCTTCGCCACGCTCATCGAGGCGGGCGTGGTGGAGCGCACGGTGGGCGACGACGGCAGCGAGAGCTACGTCACCACGGTGGAGATGCCCGAGGACTTCGCGCTCGACCAGCCGCTCTCGCCCTTCATGCTCGCGGCGCTCGACTTGTTCGACCCCGAGAGCGACACGTACGCGCTCGACGTGATCTCGCTCGTGGAGGCGACGCTCGAGGACCCGCGCCAGGTGCTGCGCGCCCAGGAGCGCGTCGAGCGCGACCGTGCGATGGCCGAGATGAAGGCCGACGGCGTGGAGTACGAGGAGCGCCTCGAGCGCCTGGCCGAGGTCACCTACCCGCGCCCGCTCGAGGACGTGCTGAGCGCGGCCTTCGGGCACTACTGCCGCGCCGTGCCGTGGGCGCGCGACTTCGAGCTGGCGCCGAAGTCGGTGCTGCGCGACATGATCGAGACGGCCTCGGACTTCAAGACCTACGTGAACCGCTACGGCATCGCGCGCTCGGAGGGGACGCTCCTGCGCTACCTCTCCGACGCCTACCGCGTGCTCGACCGCACGCTGCCGCAGTCCGCGCGCGACGACACGCTGCGCGACGTCGTCTCGTGGCTCGGGCTCATCGTGCGCTCGACCGACTCGAGCCTGGTGGACGAGTGGGAGAGCGCCGGCAGCGTCGTGGACGTCGCCGCGCCCGCGCCCGCGGACGAGGTGGTGCGCGACCGGCGCGGCCTCACGGTGCTCGTGCGCAACGCCCTGTTCGCGCGCGTGCGCCTGGCCGCCGCCGACAAGGCCGCCGAGCTGGGTCGCCTCGACGCCGAGTGGGGTTTCGGCGAGCGCCGCTGGTCAGACGCGCTCGACGCCTACTACGAGGCGCATGACGAGGTGCTCACCGACGCCGACGCGCGATCGGCGGCGTTTCTGGCCGTCGACGAGTCAGACGAGAGGTCCCTGCGCGTGTGGCACGTGCACCAGACGTTCAGCGACGAGGCGGGCGACCGCGACTTCGGCATCATGGCCGACGTCGACCTCGACGCCACGCAGGAGCAGGGCGAGGTGGTGTTCAAGAGCTACCGCGCCGGGTTCATCGAGGACCTGCTCAAGAGGTAGAAAGCGGGGGCGGCGGTGCGGGGGCGCGAGCCTCGCCGCACCGCCGCCTCCCGTCGCCCCCGCGCCTGGGATTCCCTCAGGGCCTTAGAGAGCGCCCTTCGGGCTCCCCTAGATCAGCTTGCCCTTGCAGTGGTCGATCAGATGCTGGATGACCTGCGCCGTCCAGCCCTCGAACTTCCTCTTGCGCTCGACGAGCTCGCCGTCGACGAGCTCCTGGTAAGCCACCTGGATGCGCGCGAAGCGCGTCACCTTCTTCTCCTCCTCGCGCGACAGGCACGCCTCGACGGCCTTGAACGGCGCCAGCCCCTGCTTGAGGACGGGGTTGTACATCACGTGCGGGTTGTCGTCGTCGTCCAGGTACGCGACGACCGCCTTCGTCTCACCGATCTGGTTGGCGGCCAGACCTGCCGCGTCCTCGAGCGAGACGAGCGTCTCCACCAGGTCCTGGGCTACGGACGCGTCATCCGCCGTCGCCTTCTCGCACGCCTGCGACAGAATCGCCTCGTCCTTCACGATCTCCTTGATCACCGCATTCTCCTTCTGGCCGAAAACGTTACGCGTCCCATGATACCGCATGACGTCGGGAGGGTGGCAAGACGGCAACGGCAGCCCCCGCGGGCCGCGCGAGCTGCGCGGGCGCCCCTAAGATGGCAGGCAAGCCCCACGGCGCGCGGGCGGCCGGCCCCTGTCGGCAGCCCGCGGCCGAGCCGCACCCGCACCCGATTGAAGGAGCCTTGCCATGAAGGGAAACCAGAAGCTCATCGACACGCTGAACGACCTGCTCGCCGACGAGCTCACCGCCATCAACCAGTACATGCTGCACGCCGAGATGTGCGAGGACTGGGGATACGCCCAGCTCCACGAGGAGTACGAGCGCCGCGCCATCACCGAGATGCGCCACGCCGAGAAGCTCATGGCGCGCATCCTGTTCCTGGAGGGCACGCCCGTGGTGTCAAAGCTCAACAAGATGACCATCGGCGCCACCGTGCCCGAGCAGGTGGACAACGACCACGAGCTCGAGCTGGAGACGGTGCGCCGCTACAACGAGGCCATCGTGCTCGCCGGCGAGGTGCTCGACTACGCCACGCGCGACATGCTCACCGAGATCCTTTCCGACGAGGACCGCCACGTCGACGAGATCGAGGAGCTGCAGGACCAGATCGAGCAGATGTCGCTGCAGATCTTCCTCTCCACCAAGACGCAGGGGTAGCGCGCAGCGGCGCCCGGCGAGAGCGCTCGGCGACGGCGCCTGGCGACAATGCCCGGCGACGGCGCCTGGCGACAAGACGACGGCGCCGGGCAGTGGCGCTCGGCCCGAGCACTTGACAGGCTCCCTCGCGCGCCCGATATTGTCATTCAGATGATACAGCCCCTAGCGCCGCCGGACGCTTCCCGAGGCGTCCGGCGGCCTTCCGCGCTCGCCACGAGGGAGGTCGCCCATGAACCCGCTCGCATCCGCCTTGCGCCGCACCCGCCAGGCGAGGACCCGCCTGGCCGCGCCCGTCCCTCCCTGCCGCAAGCGCACCGCGCAGGCGCCCGATGGCATCGGAAGCGTCATGGAGCGCCAGCGCGCCTTCTTCGCCACCGGAGCGACCATCGACGTCGACTTCCGCCTGCGCGCGCTCAAGCGCCTCGACGAGGCCATCCGCTCGCACGAGGCCGAGATCAAGTCCGCCCTGCGGCAGGATCTGGGGAAGTCGTCCTTCGAGGGGTACCTGTGCGAGATCGGCCTCACCCTCTCCGAGCTCGGCTACCAGATCTCCCACCTGAGGCGGTGGGCGCGCCCGCGCCACGTGCTGCCCGACCTGGCGAACTTCCCCTCGAGCTACCGCGTCGTGCCCGAGCCCTACGGCGTGACGCTCGTGATGTCGCCGTGGAACTACCCGTTCATGCTCGCGCTCGAGCCGCTCATCGGCGCCGTCGCGGCGGGCAACTGCTGCGTGGTGAAGCCGAGTGCCTACTCGCCCGCCACCTCCGCGCTGATCGCCCGCATCCTGCGCGAGACGTTCGAGCCGGGGCACGTCGACGTGGTGCTCGGCGGACGAGCCGAGAACGCCGAGCTCTTGGAGCAGCGCTTCGACTACATCTTCTTCACCGGCTCGGTCGAGGTCGGCAAGCTCGTGCAGCAGAAGGCCGCGCGCCACCTCACGCCCGTGACGCTCGAGCTCGGCGGGAAGAGCCCGTGCGTGATCGCGCGCGACGCCGACCTCGACGTGGCCGCGGCGCGCGTGGCGTTCGGCAAGTGGCTCAACGTCGGGCAGACCTGCGTGGCGCCTGACTACGTGCTCGTCGACGAGGCCGTGGAGATGGAGTTAGCCGAGAAGCTGGCCGCGGCCGCGGCGCGCATGTACGGCGCCGACGCCTTGGGCAACCCCGACTACGGGCACATGGTGAACGAGAAGCACTTCAAGCGCGTGAGCAGCCTCATCGACCCCGCCAAGGTGGTGTACGGCGGGCGCGTGAGCCCCGAGACGCTGCAGATCGAGCCCACCATCATGATGGGATGCTCAGGCGACGACCCCGCCATGCAGCAGGAGATCTTCGGGCCGGTGCTGCCCATCATCAGCGTGAGGTCCATGGACGAGGCCGAGGCGTTCGTCAAGGGCCGCGAGAAGCCCCTCGCGCTCTACCTGTTCACGCGCGACAAGCAGCTCGAAAGGCGCTTCCTGGGCCACGTGCCCTTCGGCGGCGGCTGCGTGAACGACACCATCGTCCATCTGGCCACGAGCCGCATGGGCTTCGGCGGCGTGGGCGCCTCCGGCATGGGCGCCTACCACGGCCGCCGCAGCTTCGAGACGTTCAGCCACCTGAAGAGCGTGCTCAAGAAGGGCACCTGGTGCGACCTGCCCCTGCGCTACCAGCCCTACTCCGCGGCCAAGCTGAGCCTCGTCCGCCTGTTTTTGCGCTAGGGAGCACCGCGCGTCGAACACGGCGGGCGCCCAAGTGGGATATGATGGGGTCATCCACATCCGAGGTCCACTCTCAAGGAGGCATCATGGCAGACAGGGACGAGCGTCGCGAGCAGGCGGCCAAGCACAACGCGCTCATGAAGGGCGCGTTCGCGAGCGAGACGGCGGCGTGCGCCGCGGCGGCGACGATCTACGAGGAGGGCGCGGGCCGCACGCTCGAGCTGGGCGAGGCGCCCTTCGCCGCCACCGAGACGCGCGTCACCACCGCGTTCGCGCCCGAGGCCCTCTACCGCCAGGGCGCGGGCAAGACGGCCGTGGTCGACCCGGCGGCCTTCACGCGCCCCGGCGGCGCCTACGAGGACGGCGCGTTCGGCCCCGAGCAGATCCTGTGCGCCGCGAGCAACCTCTACCAGGTGCTCTGCGAGGTCAAGGGCCTCTACCACGACAAGAACCGCGACTACCGCCGCGGCGGGCTGTTCACCGACCGCGCGGCGTACCTGCCCGACGTGGCGTTCTCGCGCGACGGCAGCATCCGCAAGGCGGACGTGATCGTCATCCCCGAGCCGCTGCGCGCCCGCGCCCTCGAGAGCCACCGCTCCGAGCGCGAGTGCGACCGCGCGCTGGCCGACCGCGTCGAGGCGATCATGCGCATCGCCGCCGCGAACGGGTGCGAGACGCTCATCGTGGGCGCGTTCGGCTGCGGGCGCCTCGGCTACCCCGCCGAGCAGGTGACGTCGCTGTTCAGCGCGTGGATCGAGGCGCACCCCGGCGCCGTCGCGCGCGTGGTGTTCGCCGTGCCGCGCGCGGCCTTCGACGCGTTCGACGCGGCCTTCGGGAAGTCCGCGCGCGAGGAGGCCGCAGCCGCGGCGGCGCAGGCCGCCCGGGCGAGCGCGGAGGACGAGGACGCCGACGAGTTCGACTGGCGCAGCGTCGAGCTCCCCGAGGGCGTCACGATCCGCTAGGGCGCGCCGTGGGCACGACCGAAGCGCAGGAGCGCGCGGCCTCGCTCGGGCTTCCCCCCGAGCTGCTCGCGCGCCTTGCCAGCCGCTACGAACCTGAGGTCACGGACGACATCATCGCCGGGTACGCCGCCTCGCGCGCGTGCACGCTGCGCGCCAACACGCTGAAGGCCTCGCCTGCGGAGGTGGCCGCGGAGCTTGACGCGGCGGGCATCGCCTGGCGCGCGCCCGCCTTCTACGCCGACGCCTTCGTCACGGACGCGGGCAGCGAGCCCGCCCTGCGCGCGCTTGACGCCTACGCGCAGGGGAAGGTCTACCTGCAGAGCCTCTCGGCCATGCTGCCGCCGCTCGCGCTCGACCCGCGTCCGGGCGAGAGCATCCTCGACATGGCGGCCGCGCCTGGCGGCAAGACCTGCCAGACGGCCGCGCTCTCAGGCGGCAAGGCGCTGATCACCGCCTGCGAGAAGAACGCCGTGCGCGCCCAGAAGCTGCGCCACAACCTCGAGAAGCAGGGCGTCGCCCGCTGCAACGTGATGGAGTGCGACGCGCGCAAGCTCGACGAGTTCTTCACCTTCGACAAGGTGCTGCTCGACGCGCCCTGCTCGGGCTCGGGCACGGTGTCGCTGGCAGGCGGCGCCTATCGCGGCGGGTTCTCGGGCGAGCTGCTCGAGCGCAGCGTGAAGACGCAGCGGGCGCTGCTGCGCAAGGCGTTCGAGACGGTGCGCCCCGGCGGCATCGTGGTGTACGCCACGTGCTCGATACTGCCCGAGGAGAACGAGCTGCTCATCGAGAGCGTGCTCAACCCCTCGAAGGACGAGCTTGCCGGCGCGCCGCGCGACGGCGGGCGCGGCGGCAGGCGCGGGCGCGGCAAGCGCCGCGGCGGCGAGAGGCCGCGTCCCGCCAAGCCCGTGAACGCCGAGGTGGTCCCGCTGCCGGACGAGCTGCTCGAAGGCGTGCCGCTCTTGCCCTGCGCGCTCGAGGGGGCGGCGTGCGTGAGGCCCACCGAGCTCTACGAGGGGTTCTTCGTAGCGGTCCTGAAGCGCCTGAGCTAGGCGCCCCCGTCGCCCCCACCTGCGCGTTCGTGCCGCGCGCCGCCTGTTTCCGCCTGCGGCCCCATGCGGCGGCGCGCGCTTCGCTACAATAGCGCCAACCCAGCCCGCGGCGGGCGCGCCGCCGCGGGAAAGCGAGCACTTGCGCAGGCCCGGCCCGCGCGCAACCCGAAGGAGCATCATGGACGCAAGCGAAACCCGATACCTGGAACTGCTCTCCCGCCTGTTCCCCTCCGAGGCGAAGGCATCGGCTGAGATCATCAACTTGAGCGCGGTCTTGAGCCTGCCGAAGGGCACCGAGATCTTCGCCTCCGACATCCATGGCGAGTTCGAGGCGTTCTCGCACCTTCTGAAGAACGGCTCGGGCTCCATCCGCCTCAAGATCGACGACACCTTCGGCGACGAGCTCTCCTTCGCCGAGAAGCGCTCGCTCGCCACGCTCATCTACTACCCGCGCGAGAAGATGGACCTCGTCCTGCCGCAGGTGCAGGACGAGCGCGCCTGGTTCTCCACCACCATCCTGCGGCTCGTCGAGGTGTGCAAGCAGGCGTCGGGCAAGTACACGCGCTCGAAGGTGCGCCGCGCGCTGCCCCCCGAGTTCGCCTACATCATCGAAGAGCTCATGACGGAGAACAACTACGCCGTGAAGCGCGAGGCGTACTACGCCGACATCATCGACGCGGTGATGCGCACGGGCCGCGCGCGGGCGCTCGTGGAGGCGCTGTGCCTGCTCATCCAGCGGCTGGCCATCGACCATCTGCACATCGTGGGCGACATCTACGACCGCGGGCCCTACCCGCACACCATCCTGGACACGCTGGCCGGCTTCCACTCGGTAGACATCCAGTGGGGCAACCACGACATCGTGTGGATGGGCGCCTCGCTCGGGCAGCGCGGCTGCATCGCGCACGTGGTGCGCAACTGCGCGCGCTACGGCAACCTCTCCATCCTCGAGGACGCCTACGGCATCAACATCCTGCCGCTCGCCGGGTTCGCGCAGCGCGCCTACGCCGACGACCCCTGCGTGGCGTTCGGCCTCAAGGGCAACCCGCAGCTCACCGAGCGCGAGCACGTGGTGAACGTGAAGATCCAGAAGGCCATGGCCGTCATCCAGTTCAAGGTGGAGGGCCAGCTCATCGACGAGAACCCGAGCTTCGAGCTTGAGGACCGCAAGCTTCTGGACAAGATCGACTACGAGCGCGGCACCGTGCTCCTCGACGGCGTGGAGTACGAGCTCACCGACAAGGTGTTCCCCACCATCGACCCGGCCGACCCCTACCGCCTCACGCCCGAGGAGGAGAACGTCATGCGGCGGCTCGAGCAGGCGTTCGTCGGCTGCGAGAAGCTGCAGCGCCACATGCGCTTCCTCTTGGAGGCGGGCAGCCTCTACAAGATCTACAACTCCAACCTGCTGTTCCACGCGTGCGTCCCGCTCAACCCCGACGGCTCGCTCATGGAGGTCGACGTGTTCGGCGAGAAGCTCGCCGGCCGCGCGCTCTACGACGCGCTCGAGCACCACGTGCGCGAGGCGTTCTTCAGCCCCGACGAGGCGGCGCGCACGCGCGGGCGTGACCTTCTGTGGTGGATGTGGCTCTCGCCCGGCTCGCCTTTGTTCGCGAAGAGCAAGATGGCCACGTTCGAGTTGTACCTGATCGCCGACAAGGCCGCGCGCAAGGAGGTGAAGAACCCGTTCTACACGCTGCTCAACGACGAGCACGTGATCGCGGGCATCTTCGAGGACTTCGGGATGGACCCCGCCACGTCGCGCATCGTGTGCGGGCACGTGCCGGTGAAGGTGAAGGACGGCGAGGACCCGGTGAAGTGCGGCGGGCGCGTGCTCACCATCGACGGCGGGTTCTCGAAGGCGTACCAGCCCACCACCGGCATCGCGGGCTACACGCTGATCTCGAACTCCTACGGCTTCGTGCTCGCCGCGCACGAGCCGCTCGAGTCGACGCGCGCCGCCGTGGAGAACGAGCTCGACATCCACTCGTCGCGCCACGTGGTCGAGCGCGTGGAGGAGCGCACGCGCGTGGCCGACACCGACACGGGCGCGAAGCTGAAGGCCCAGATCGCCGACTTGGAGCGCCTGCTCGAGGCGTACCGGCGCGGCCTGATCCCCGAGCGGGGCTAGGCTTGGGGGCGGCGCGCGGCCTCCTGCTGGCCGTCGACGGAGGCGGCAGCTCGACGGAGCTCTTGCTGGCCGACGCAGGGGGAGCCGAGCTCGCGCGCTTCCAGGTGGGCTCGACGAGCTTCAAGTCGGTGGGATCGGATGCCGCCCGCACCGAGATCAGCGCGGGCGTGAGGCGGCTGCGCCGCGAGCTCGACGTGCGCGGGGCAGCGCTTGGGGACGTGCGCGGCGTGTGGGGGCTGTCGGGGTGCGACTCGGCGGCCGACGCGGCGGCGTACCGAAGCGCGCTGGCCGCCTGCGGGCTCGACCTTGCGCGCCACCACGTCTGCAACGACGCGCTGCTCGCGCTGCGCACGATCGCGGACGGCGCCGGCGTGGTGGTGGTCGCGGGCACGGGCTCGGTGGCGCTCGGCGTCGACGCGGACGGCGCGGTGGTGCGGCGCATCGGCGGCTGGGGCTACCAGGTGAGCGACCTGGGGTCGGGCTGCTGGGCGGGCGCGGTGCTTCTGCGCGAGGCGCTTCTGCGCGAGGACGGCTGCCGCGAGGACGACCCCGCGTTCGCGCTGGTGAGGCGCGCGCTTGCGCCCGAGGGCGCGGACTCGTCCTGCAGCATGGGCGAGGCGGCCGCGCGCCTCGTGCGCGCCGACGAGATCGCCGCGTTCGCGCGCATCGCGCTCGAGTGCGCCCCATCGCCTGTCTGCGAGGACATCCGCCGCCAAGCCGCGCGCTACCTCGCCGGCTACGCCGCCTCCCTCGTGCGCGCCCTCTCCGAGCGCGGCGACGCCGCGGCGATCGTGGCCCTCGCGGGCGGCCTCTTTCGCAACGAGCGCTTCCGCAGCCTGGTCGTCGCCGAGATCCTCGCGCGCACGTCCCTGCCCGCAGACGGCATCCGCCACGTCAGCGCCTCCCCCGCCGAGGGAGGCGTCCGCATGGCCCGCGCCTGGGCGCGCGACGGCCGGCCGCCCCTCGGCTAGGGGCGAAGCGAGGGCCCACGGGCACACGGCCCGGGCGGCGTGCGAAGCGCAGCACCGGCTCGGCAAACGCTCTATAATCATGCCGAGACACGAAAGGACCTCCGCATGAGCAAACGCACCGCCCCCGCCACGCCTGACGCGTCTGGCGCGCCCGCGAACGCCGCGCCCGCCAGCAGCACCACCGCATCCGCCTCCCCCGCGCGCGTGCCCGCCGCGCCCTCGACCACGCGGCGCACGCTGCACTACTTCTGGCAGATCACGCGCTCGCACCTGGGGCTCTTCGTGGCGCTGCAGCTCTCCACGTTCGCCTACGTGGCGCTCCTGTCCTACGGCAACCCCTTCGTCATGAGCCTCGTGGTCGACCGCGTGAGCGCGAGCCCCGTGGCGCCCGACCAGGTCGTCAGCGTGTTCGCGCCCTACGTCGCGGCGCTCGTCGCCATCAACGTGCTCGGCCAGACGGCCAGCAAGCTGCAGGACTACACGCTCTACAAGCTCGAGATCGCCGCGAGCTACGACCTCTCGACGCTCTGCTTCGACGCGCTGTGCAACCAGTCGATGTCGTTCCACTCCAACCGCTTCGGCGGCACGCTCGTGAGCCAGACCACCAAGTTCCTCTCCGCCTACAACCTGGTGCTCGAGAACCTGAACTTCCCGTTCATGCCCGTGTTCTGCTCCATCGTGTTCACCTGCGGCATCCTGGCGCCGCGCGTGCCCGCCTACGTGGTCATCCTCATGGTGCTGCTCGTGGTGTACGCCGTCGTGTCGTACCGCATGTACAAGCGCATCCTCACGCTGAACGAGAAGGCCGCCAGCGCCCAGAACCAGCTCTCCGGCGAGCTGTCCGACTCGGTGGCGAACATCCTGGCCGTGAAGACCTACGGGCGCGAGGACTACGAGCGCGGGCTGTTCGACCAGTTCAACCGCGAGGTGGTGAAGCGCGACTCCAAGCGCATGCGCGCGAGCCTCACGCGCGGCATCATCACGGCCGCCATCACCGTGGTCATCATGAGCGTGGTGGCGGTGTTCATCGCCGGCGGCAACGCGTGGTTCGGCATCACGCCCGGCACGCTCGTGATGATGTTCACCTACACCTACACCATCACGAACCAGTTCAACTTCATCAACAACGGCCTGCAGCGCTTCAACCGCGCGTTCGGTGACGCGAGCGGCATGACGCTCGTGCTCGACGAGCCGCGCCTGGTGGCCGACGTCCCCGGCGCGCCCGACCTCGAGGTGCGCGAAGGCGCCATCGACTTCGAGGGCATCGGGTTCCACTACACCGACGGCAACGCGAAGACCACGGTGTTCGACGGCTTCAACCTGCACATCCCCGCCGGCCAGCGCGTGGGGCTCGTGGGCATGTCGGGCGCGGGGAAGACCACGCTCACCAAGCTCCTGCTGCGGCTGGCCGACATCCAGGAAGGCGCCATCCTCATCGACGGGCAGAACGTCGCCGAGACCACCCAGCAGTCGCTGCGCCGCCAGATCGCCTACGTGCCGCAGGAGGCGCTGCTGTTCCACCGCACCATCGCCGAGAACATCGCCTACGGGCGGCCCGACGCCACGCGCGAGGAGATCCGCGAGGCGGCGCGGCTCGCCAACGCGCTCGAGTTCATCGAGAAGCTGCCGCAGGGCTTCGACACCATCACGGGCGAGCGCGGCGTGAAGCTCTCGGGCGGGCAGCGCCAGCGCGTCGCCATCGCCCGCGCGCTTTTGGCCGACTGCCCCGTGCTCGTGCTCGACGAGGCCACGAGCGCGCTGGACTCCGAGAGCGAGCGGCTCGTGCAGGACGCGCTCGCCACGCTCATGGAGGGGCGCACGTGCATCGTGGTGGCGCATCGCCTGTCCACGGTGGCGAGCCTCGACCGCATCGTGGTCCTGGCCGACGGGAAGGTGGCCGAGGACGGCCCGCACGGAAGCCTCATCGAGGCCGGCGGCGCCTACGCGCACCTCTGGAGCCGCCAGACCGGCGCCTACCTGGAGTAAGGCGGCGGGACGAAAAGCGCTGCTCGCACGCACGCGCGACGGGAGCCGCCCAGACGCTGCGAAGCGACAGGGGCGCCGGCGCGGGACCTCAGCGCGGCGAGATGAGCTCGCTTGCCGTGACGAGGCGCTGCGCGGGGCAGCTCTGCCCGTGCTCGATGCTCGCCGTCAGGTCGTCCATGCTTGCGGGGAAGTGGAAGCGCTCCATGTCGGACTGCTCGATGAAGCCCTGCGCGAGCATGTTCTCAAGCAGCGCCCGCAGCGGGTCGTAGAAGCCGTCGAGGTTGAGGAGGTAGCACTCGGCAGGCCCGAGCCCCAGTCGGATGCGCGACATGATCTCGGATATCTCCTCGAGCGTGCCCACGCCGCCGGGGATGGCGACGAACGCCTCGCCCAGCTCGATCATCTTCGCCTTGCGCTCGCCCATCGTCTCCACTTCGAAAAGCTCCGTCAGGTCGTGCTGCGCGACGCCCGCCTCGATGAAGAAGCGCGGCTCGACCCCGTACACCTCGCCGCCGCCGTCCAGCACGGCGCGCGACACGATGCCCATGAGCCCCACCGAGCTGCCGCCGTACACCAGCGCATGGCCGTGCCGTGCAATCCATGCGCCCAGCTCACGCGCACATTCGGCAAAGCGGGCGTTAGCCCCGCCGTTCGACCCGCAGTATACGACAACGTTCATGGCAGCTCCTTCGAAAACCTCTTCACGCAAGTGCGGCCGCGCCCGGGCGCAGCCGCACTCGTCACGCACAGACAAGCACGCGCCTCGGACGCAAGCGCGCCGACACCCCGGCGCAAGCACGCCGACACCTCGGCGCAGCCGCGCGCCCCGCGCGCAAGCACGGCCGCGATTCCATCCTGAAGCATCCTAGCAGACATCGGCGCGAGCGTGGGCGCCTAATCCCCTCGGCCTGCGCGGCAGATCTCCGCAAGACCCTCGATCGGGGTGGGCTTGCTGGCGTAGTAGCCCTGGTAGCAGTCGCCCCCCAGCGAGGTGATCAGCTCGCACTGCTCCTGCGTCTCGATGCCCTCCACGCAGGTGCGCAGGCCCGCCTTCCGGGCGCTTTGCACGATGGTCTCCATCAGCGTCAGGCCCTGCTTGCTCTCGAGGGCGCCCAGGAGGAACACGCGGTCCACCTTCAGCTCGTCAACGGGGAGCTGAAGCAGCAGCGCCAAGGAGGACATGCCCGTCCCGAAGTCGTCGAGGGCGATGGTGATGCCGCGCGAGCGGAAGAACCGCAGCTCGTCCTCGAGGAACTCCGGGTCCATGCGGCGGCACCGCTCCGTGAGCTCCAGGCAGAGGTTCTCGGACGGACAGCCCTCTTCCGCGAGGATGCTCAGGACGTCCTCGCGGAAGCCGCCGTGCTTCAGCTGCGTGTCCGCGACGTTGACGTTCAGGATGAAGCTCGGGTCCGCCTGGCGCAAAGGCGCGGTCTCCCGTATCGCCTGGCGGATGATCCAGTTCCCCACCGGGATGAAGGCGGGGTCGTTCTCCAGCCAGGGAATGAAGCTGTCCGGGGAGACCACGCCGTAGGGCTCCTGCCTCCAGCGCAGCAGCGCCTCCGCGCCGATCACCTTCCCCGTGGAGAAGGACACGATGGGCTGGTAGCACAGGAAGAAGTTCCGGCAGCCCTCCATGGCGCTGCGGTGGATCTCCGCGTGCAGCTGGATGTTCTCGACGTTGAGCATCTGGCGGACGTCCTCGCTGAAGACCAGCTCGGTGCTGTGGTTCTCCAGGGACTGCTCCGCAGCGTAGATCAGGCTGCTGCGCACGAGCTGCTCGTTGAGGGGGTGACGGGGGTCGATCTGCACCGCGCCGCCGTATATCCGCAGGGGAACCCGCAGGTTGTCGATCTGGATCTCGTTTTCCGCCACGTGGCGAAGCTGCTGGAAGAACTTCCGCGCCTCGTCTTGGTCGGCGTCGTTCAGGTAGAAGGCGAACCTCGCCCCCTCCAGGCGGAACACCTGCCCCCTGCCCGCGACGAGCCCCTGGAGCTCGATGCCGAAGAGCCGCAGGATCTGGTTTCCGCCCTCATGGCCGTACATGGCGTTGGCGTGGCGGAAGTTGTCGACTCCCACCTTGACCACGCAGGCGCAGAGCCGCTCTTCGATCAGGCGGTGGATGCTCTTGGCGAACTCCGCGTTGGCGTGCAGGCCGGTGACGGGGTCCACGTCGTCGACGATGCCGTGGTTGATGATCGTGCCCGCGAACAGGTCAGGCTCAGCGCCCTCCCCCTTCAGCACCACGCCCCTGCAGGTGCAGACGACGTACTCCCCCAAGCGGTTCTTCACCCGGTACTCCAGGTTGTGGACCTGGCTGTGCCCGCTGAAGACCGACATGATGTCGTCGTGGTACATCTGCCGGTCCTGCGGATGGATGAGGGACTCCCAGATCGTCCCCGCGTCGAACATGTACTCGCCCGGCAGGTTGAAATACTGCACCGCGCCCAGAGACCAGCGGGACACCCCGGTGCTCATGTTGCAGAGGTAGATGTAGCTGCGCTCCGAGGTGCTGGAGAATGCCGCGAACGTTCGGTTCGCCAACCCGGTTGTGTCGAGCTCCTCCGAAGCCGGCTTCTGCTCCTTGGCCAGCATTTGCTCGGGAGACGGCTGATGCTCCTTGAGCGCAGAGCGCGGGATGGGGCCGTGCTTGATCTTGCTCCGCTCCTTGTTCTGGTACATGGCGGAAGTCGCTGCCTGCTCGGCAACGCGGACGCTTTCCCGAGAGGGGTCAAAGCAGACGTACCCCATGGAGACGCGCGGGAAGCGCGGGTCCGCCGCGCGGCGCTCCTCCATGGCGGCGTGGAACTGCTCGTTGAGCGCCTCCATGGAGCCCTCGTCTACGTCGAGGATCACGCAGAACTCGTCACCTTCTATCCGACAGCACTTGCCATGCCGTCCGTAGACCTTGCGGATGGTGTTCCCGATCGTCCGAAGGCACTCATCCCCGTAGTCGCGCCCGAACTCGTCGTTGACGGTCCTGAAGAAGTCCACGTTGAGCAGCTGGATGATCGCGGGCTTCCGCAGCCGCGCCAGCAGGTTCTCGCAGCTGGCGTGGTTGAGCAGCATCGTCTTGCCGTCTAGGCGCTGGAGCATGTCGTTGTAGAAGATGTAGACGAGCGTGATGACGATCGCAACCGTGAGCCAGGCGGTCTTGACGTCCCTGTCCAGCTGGTTCGCAACCACGCCGAGCAGCAGGAAGCCCAGTATCAAAAGGAGCATCGCCCTGTTCTTGCCCTGGCGCTGGCGGCTGACGCGATACCCCGCTCGCAGCACGTGGACGGCGCCGCCCAGGTAGACCACGACGTAGATCCAGTAGAACGGGCCGTGGAGGAACACGCCGTCAGCGTCCACGTAGTAGATGAACCCTCCGAAGGCCGACAGGATCTCCAAGCCGGCGTGGACGACCAGGATGCCGAGGGGCCACCTGTCCTTCAGGGGCACGTCCGCGGTCTGCCGCAGGACCTCCGCGCACAGGAACGGAACGACGGGCGCCGTCGAGAGCTCCACCATCTTCGTCCACACGACGACTTCTCGGTACTCCCCTCCGAACAGGGCGGCCACGCTCCCCGACCACTCTGCGACGATGCCGAGGGCGACGCTGGAGAAGAGCAGCAGAAACTGCCCCTTCTTGCCTTTGGGGAACATGTCGTTCGCGTTCGCCATGAACGCGAGGAGCGCCATGAGGAGCACGACCTCCAGAACGATCACGGTGTAGAAATCCAGCATGACAGCATCACCTCAGCACCCTTATGCCCCCACCATGCGCAGACGGTGCGACGAGGAACGCCCTCCCTCGCTCGCTCGGCCTGCTCATTGGATCGGCAGCAACTCCCAAGCCTCTTTCGAGCTGCGCTTTGCAACGTCGTTTTGAGTGAGCCGCGTCTATGTTTTTTCGCAGTAGATTTTCATGCGGAAACCTTTTGCTCTTGTTCTTGTGGACCACATGATAGACCAACTGGAGCGCGGGAGAACCCGAAGGCAACGCGGAAGGGGTCCCGGAAACGCTGACTGGCACGCCGTGAAAACCGCGTCCCCCCCCCTCACGCCTTTCAGCCGCCCATTCGCGCCTCTCGCGCCGGGGAGATGCGGACAGGCCAACCCGGATAGAGCGATCACACCCGAAGCCCTTCGAGCACATCTGGGCGACACGAGGCAGCACGAGACGACGCAAGGCTGCTGGACAGGACTGCCGGGCGGGGACTCATCATCGATAGTTTTTATGGCAGAGGTTTCTGCGGACTGCCCGGCGCGCACCATCGTACAATCAGCTAGCCGGCAAGGTTCGACGTGGGCGGCGCTTCTGAAAGGAGGTGATCGCCTATGATCGAGAAAGCTCTTTTCATAATGGCCGCTATCGCGGCCATCGGGGAGTTCATCCTCGATGCGTGGAAAGAATGGAGTTCACGATCGAATGACAAGGGTAAGAAAAGGGGGCGGTAGTTCGCGCTACCGCCCTCAAATCCACTACCCGCGCCGCCCGTAACAGCTCAACCAACACGGGCCTTGCCGGCTACCCGCATTGTAGCACCCCGAAACCCCCGTTGTCAGCACACCGCCAGCGAAGAAGCCGTGGAGATTCTCCCGTGCAAGGAGACCGTCGAACTCTACAATGAATTCGGAGACGCGAGCCCGGAGCTTTTCAGGTTTCCCGAAAAGCAAGAATGCCGCCTCGTCTGCTTTGGGGCCCTTGAGACCCCTGAAGTTCAAACCACCGATAACGGCCTCTTTTCATCCACGACTTTGAAAACCTGGCTGGAAAATGCCCGTTGTCGGCGATACGAACCCCGAAAGTCACCGACAACGCGCCATTTCCATCCACTTTTCTCAGAGAATCGCCGATAACGACCTCGTTTCATCCAGAATCACCTGGGAGGTGGATGGAAAACGCCCGTTGTCGGTGGCTAGATCGCAAATGCCCCTAGCTCGATGATTATGCAGTTCAAGACCTCACGCTGACCGCCCGCCAATCCACCGCTCTCTGCTCAGGTAGGTTATGCGCGCGTTGCGGGTTTCACCCATGGGCTTGCAGAGAACGCCCTGCACGTTGCGGTCGAAGACGAACCCCAGCTTCTCCTGCACCCGCTGGGAGTTCGCGTTTCCCTCGTAGTTGCCGCACCAGATGCCGCCAAGCCCCAAGTCCTCGAACGCATGGCGAATGAGCTCGCGAGCCGCCTCGGGGATGAGGCCGCGCCCCCAATAGGGCACCCCGATCCAGTAGCCGAGCTCGGCCTCCCCTTCCGGCAGCGGAACGGTTCCGCCCTCCCCGAACAGCAGGCCTATGCTGCCGACGGGCCTGGCCATCTCCTTCAGCACCACGGCGTAAGTCTCCTCGACGGAGAGGACGTCGCGAATGACTTCGCGGCTGTTCTCGACGCTCGTGTGCGGCGGCCATCCGGCAATGGGCCCCACCGCCGGATCCTTCGCGAAGCGATAGAGATCCTCGGCGTCGCCTTCCTCCCAAGGGCGAAGGACCAGGCGCTCCGTCGTCAAAACCATCGCGCATCCTCCTCAGATCCAGAATCGAAAGCCAGGGCGAAGTCCAGCAGGCCCCGCCTCACCCGCGGCCTACGCCAGCTCCGCAGCCCACACCAGCGCGCAGCCTGCCCCGCAGCCTACGCCAGCCGCGTCTTCTTCGTGACGGGACACACGACGTAGCCGCCGCGCTTCGCGAAGTGGATCATGAACCCGATGCCGGCAAGCGCGAGGGCGATTCCCAGCCCCGTGTAGAAGAAGGCGACGAACCACGTCGGGACCAGCCCGAAGGCGCGCATCGAGATTCCGCCGCCCATCATGACGGCCATGATGGCGTATCCCTTCACGTCGAAGAACCTCAGGACGTGCGTCCTCTCCTCACCGTAGCCGCGGATGCGGTCGGAGTGCTTGCCGACGAGCTTCGAGAACATCAGGTGGAATACCAGGAAGATGAGCGGGATGCCCGCCGCCATGACCCAGGTCGGGGTGCTCCCCTCCAGGCAAGCCGAGACCCCCAGGCGAAGGATGTTCAGCCCGGCGAGAAACCACACCGCGGAAGCGATGGTCAGCAGATATTTCCCTTGAACCCTGAGCATGTCAGCCTCCCCAGAACGTGAGGTGATTATACCCCGACGGCGCGCCAGTTCGACGGCGCGCCGGTTCGCCCACCCAAGATCAGCGATGCAGCTCCCGCCGTCCAGAGCCTTCCCGCAGCCCCCGCCCGGCCAAAAGCCGCCCGCCGTTCCTCCGAGGTCATCTTGGCGCGAAGAAGACGCCTTTCGCGAGAAGCAGCGCTCGGGAGGCAGACAACAGGGCGGGCGCCCGACAAGGCGCCCGCCCCTCCCCTTCATATGCCCTCAGGCGTCTTGGCTAGGCGCGCTTGGGAAAGCGAACGAGGAAGCCTGCCAGCGCGCCGACGGCGCAGATGGCGGCGATGACCGCGAACATGGTCACATACGTGCCCGTCGCGTCAAACGCGATGCCGGCGATGGTGGGCACGAGCCCCGAGAGCAGCGAGAGCAGAAGCAGCACCGTGCCGATGATCTTAGGGAAGTTGGCGATGCCGAAGTAGTTGGCAAACGCCGTGGGCATGACGCTGGTGTTCCCCCCGAACCCGAGGCCCAGCAGGATGTAGTACAGGTACAGCATGACCACGTCGCCCGACTGCGCGAACGCCGCGCACAGGGCGCCGGCGGCGGTGAGGCCGGCGCAGACGCCCAGAATGCGGGCGGGCTCGATGCGGTCGGCCAGAGGCGCGATGACCAGGTTCACCGCAACGGCCGCGATGCCCTGCACGGCCACAGCGCCAGCGATGACCGTGGCGTCGATGCCCAGCCCGCTGAAATGCAGCACCCCGGAAGACACGGCCATGTTCAACGCCACGAAGATGGAGAGCGCCGCGGTCAGGATGAGCCAGAACGCCGGGGTGCGAAACGCCTGGCCCTGCGTCATGGACTGCGCGTTCTTGAACACGCCGCCCTTCTTCGCAGCTGCGCCCGCATCAGCCGGGGCGTCTCCCGCGGCGGCCGTTGCCTCCCGCAGCTGCGCGTCGGTCATCCCGTCGGGGTTCTGGCCCATGTCAGCAGGCTTGTTGCGCATGAGCAAGAACGCCACGACAAGCGACACGGCGCCCATGACGGAGATGAGGAAGAAGCCCATGGGCCAGTTCCCCGCCTCGCCTATGGCGGCGTTGGTGATGAGCGGGAACGAGAACGCGACCACGCCTCCCAGGCCCATGGTCACCGCCATGGCCAGGCCGCGCTTCATGACGAACCAGCTGCCGATGGTGGTCTGCGTCGCCACCTGGCCGCCAAGCGTGCTCGAGAAGCTGAGCAGCACGCCGAACAACACGATGTACGCGGCGGTGGAGGCTCCGGCGAAGAGCCCGAGCAGGATGCCCGTGGCTATGATGAGGACCGAGCCGGCGAGAAACGCGTTCTTAGCCCCGTACTTCTCGACGAACTTGCCGATGAGCGGCCCGGGCAGACCCTGCATGAGGATGAACACCGTGAACCCGATGCCTATCATGGTGCGATCCATTCCCACCGTGGGGTCCAGCGCCATGACGGGAATGGTGATCTGCGCTGCGGCCAGGCCGAAGTTTCCCAGCAGGGCGTACAGCACTGCGGTTACCACCACGACCTTCCAACCATAGAACTTCTTCTCTGCCATAAGATTCCTTCTTTCGAGGAGAGTTGCCTTCAAGGGCGAGGGGAAGGGCGGAAAGGCCGCGCCGTCCCCTCGCAGAGCCCGCAGTTGCGGCGATTCCTACATGTCGAGATTCAGGTCAACCGGATACATGGGGAACATCTTCACCTTGTGAGCGCCCCTGAAGAACAGCATGGTCCAGGCGGCAATGCCGCACGCGCAGCTCAACCATGCGATGACGCACGAGATCACGGGGGCCAAGGGGATGATGAGGAGCGAGAGCAGCATGGTCAGCGGGACGGCGGCCCCCATAACGACCCATGCGATGAAGTAAGGCCGATAGGGCTCCTTCGTGGCCTCGACGTTCACCCCGTAGCCGACCGAGCGCATGCGCGCCACGTAAGCGATCTGGCATGCAACGCAGACGGCGGTCGACGCGACGGCCGCCCACACGAAGACGACGGGGACCAGCCCCACCGAGACGAGCCACAGCACCACCACGCCGATGGTGCCCGCCGAGAGCGCCGTGAGCAGGAACAGCACCAGCACGAAGGGCGTGTTCCAAGCCGGACGCGAGCCCATCTGGTAGGCCAAGCCGGTGCAGACGAGGAACGCCGCAGCCAGGGCGGCGGCGACGGCGCCCGCGAGAAGGCTCGCTTCGCCCAGGTCATACAGCACGCCGTCAAGCCCGCAGGCCAAGAGGGCAACTCCCAGAAACGGCGTGACGATCGCCTCCTGGGCGAGGTGCGACTTCGGGTTCTTGAAGGCGTTGAAGAAGCGCTTCGGGCGCTGCAGGTGGAAGACGGAGGCGATGCCCCCCACCGCCAGCAAGACCAGCGTGATCCACGCTACCACGGAGAGGCCAACGGGGGACCCCACGCAGACGAAGCCAAGGAACGCGCAGATGAACAGGCCCAAGCCCACGCGCTGGCACGTAGTTGACACGATTAGCGGCCAATGGATTTGCATAGCGTCTCAGCTCCCTTCCGAGGCAGGAGGTACACGACCGAGGGCTTGTTGCCGAATTCAGGGTGCACCCGATAGGCTCGATCCTCGTTCTGCGCGAGGACCTGGGACACCTGGCTTTCCGGATCGCCCAAGTCCCCCGCCACGCGGCATCCCGTCGTGCAGGTGTAGGCGCACAGGGGCTGCTCGCCCTTCTCCAAGCGGTGGACGCACAGGATGCACTTCTCCACGATCTTGGTATGGGGATTCAGCGTGCGAGCCTCGTAGGGGCAGGCCCAGATGCAGTACTGGCAGCCGAAGCACAAGCTCGCATCCACCAGCACGACGCCCTCGTCGGTCTGATAGGTCGCCTTCGTGGGGCACACGTCGATGCAGCTGGGGTTCTCGCAGTGCATGCACTGGTTCGGGAAGTAGAACATCTCCAGCTTGTCGGGGAACTCGCCGATGGGCCCCATGCGGTAGACGCGCTCCCAGAACACGCCCAGATCTACGTCGTTCTCCATCTTGCAGGCCACCGCGCATGCCTGGCATCCCGTGCATTTGTCAAGGTCAATGACCATTCCATAGCGTTTATCGGACATAGCTACTCACCGCCCTCCTTCTTCACGATACGGCACAGCGTACTGCGCAGGCCGGGCGTCATGAACTCGTCGTTGTAGGCGCGCGCTCCGGTGATGACGTTCACGTTGCACATGTCATCGGGATACGCCTGCGCCCCGATCGCCGCGCAGCCCTGCCACCAGCCATGGGGAATCACGCACACGCGCGGGTCCACGCCGTCGGTCGGCCGCGCCTTCATGGTGATGCGGCCGGTCGGCGACTCGATCCACACCCATTCGCCGTACTCGACGCCCAGCTCGCGGGCGACGGAGGTATGGAACATGACCTGGGGCTCGGGCACGATCTCCCGCAGGTGCGGAATGCCGCGGTAGGCGGAGTGGTAGTACACCGGGTAGCGTCGGCCGGTCACGCCGATCAGCGGGTACTCCTCGGCGACCTCAGGCGTGGCATACGGGCTCTCCTTCGGCTCGCTCGCCTTCGGGAAGGGGCCCGCCCCCACGGCCAGCTCAGCCACGCAGTACAGCTCAGCGCGGCCCGACGGCGTGGCGAAGCCGTTCTCCTCGAAATGGCGCGACGGCATCATGGGCAGATGATGGATCCACTGCTCCTTGAGCGCATCCCAGGTGATGCCCGCGTGCGTCTGCTCAAGCTGCCAGTCGAACAGCTCCTCGTCAGTCTCCCACGGCCACCACTCGGGATTCAGCCGATGCCCCAGCGTGCGGAAGAACCACACGTCGCTTTTGCGCTCGTAAAGCGGCTCCACGGCCTTCTGCTGGGCGAACACCCACTCGCTGCACACCTCGTCAGCCAGGTAGTCGCGCTCGGTCCAGTGCGTGGAGGGCAGGACCAGGTCAGCCAGCTCGCAGGTAGGCGACATGTAGTAGTCCATGCACACGAGCAGATCCAGGCTCATGAGGGCGCGGCGAACGAACTTCGTGTCCTCCGACCAGGAGAGCGGGTTGCCTTGGACCATGATGTACCCGCGCACGGGATACGGCTCGTCGGTCAGCATGGCGTTGAATATCATGTTGGTGTTGCCCGAGCCGTTCAGGTGCCCCGGCGCCCGCTCGTCAACCATGCGGAGCTCGACCGCTGTCTCGGGGCTGGGGCCGGACAGCGCGAACATCTGGTTCCAGAAGGGCATGCTCAGGTTTCCGCCCTTCTTCTCCAAGTTGCCGCAGATGGCTATGATCATGAGGATCAGCTGGATGGTGTCGCGGCAGTTGGTCTGCTCCTCCACGCCCTGGAACACGTTGATGGTGGCAGCAGGCGCGTTGGCGTAGGTGCGCGCGGACTCGCGAATGACGTCAGCCGGCACCCAGCTCATCTCGCTCGCCCGCTCGGGCGTCCACTCGGCGACCAGGTCCTTGAGAGCCGCCCAGACGGTCTTCACCGGCACTTCGCTTCCGTCGGCAAGCGTCACCATGCCGCGGTACTCCATGTCCTCGTCAACGCCCTTGACGTGGGTGTCCACCAGCTGCCCGCTGGCCCTGTCGAACACGAGCATGCTCTGGGGATTGCCCTCAGGGTCGATGAGCTGGCCGTTGAGGGGCACGTCCGGCCCGTCGATGAGCAGCATGGGGGCGTTGGTGTGCTTCCGGGTGAACTCGTGGTCGTACAGGTCCTCGCCGATGATCACGTTGAGCCACGCCATGGCGACATAGGTGTCCGCCCCCGGGCGCACGCCAAGGAAGTGGTCGGCTTTCGCAGCCAGCGGGTGCTCGAAGAACGGGTCGATGACGATGAGCTTGGCGCCGCGGTCACGCGAGCGGCCGATCTGCCCCGAGCTGTAGGTGGCCTCAGTCCACACCGAGTTGGCTCCCCAGAACACGATGCAGTCGGCGTGGTCGAAGTCGCAGCCGTCGAAGATGGGGAAGCACCCCAGCTGCACGATGGACTGCACCATCATGGGCACCAGGCAGATGTTGCCCGGGGCCAGGCTGTGGTGCACGCGCCCGCCCGCATTGCCCATGCGGGCCGTCCACTGGTTCGTGCCGCGGCCGGTGCCCTGGCCGAAGGCTATCGCCTCGGCGCCGTGCTCGTCGGTGATGGCGCGGATGCGCCCCTCCAGCCAGTCAAGCGCCTCGTCCCAGGTGATCCGCTCCCAGTCTCCTGCGCCGCGCTCGCCCTTGCGCCTCAACGGCCAGCGCAAGCGCTCCGGATCGTAGAGAATCTTCTTCGCCGACAGGCCTTTGCTGCACAGCCTCCCCTCGCTTCGCGGGTCTTCGGGGTTGCCCTTCACGCTCACAAGCTCCCCGTCCTTGTTCACCTCGCACAGGACCCCGCATTTGGCATGGCATTCGAAGCAGTTGGTCTTCACCAGTTTGCCCCCGTCGGGCAATGGGATTACCGAGCCCATCCGTCCTCCTCTCGTCGAAATGCCCTTGACGAGCATTATCGAGGGGACGAGAATCGGCGACAAACAACGAGCAGCGGTTGGCCCCACAAGGAAATGTTGTATGGGGTGACCTCGGCAGACGCAGGCGAGCCTGAGACCGCGCGCTGCGCGCCAGGCAAAGCCGCCTTATAGGGATCCTAGCGGAAGAGGCCGCGCCTCTTCACGATCGCCCGCAGCTTGCACGCCTGGACGCACGCGCCGCAGCGATCGCAGAGCGCCTGGTCTATCTCGAAGCTCCGATCCGCGTTCCGAAGGACCGCGCTGGCGGGGCACGCCTTCGCGCATGACCCGCACGCACGGCATATCCCCTGGTCGATTACGTAGCGAAACGCCTTCACGAATTCACCTCCCCACCTGACGCGTCCGCCGCGAGCGCCGATGCCGTCCCGTGACGCTCGAGGTAGGTTGAGCAGGACAGGCTCAGATACTGCCGCATGAACCGAGCGAAGCGCGCCGCCGGCCCGCTTTCGTCGGCAACTCCCAGCATCCCCACCCGGAACAGGACCTCCGGGCGAATGGGCCGCACCACGGTGTTGGGATCCGGACGGTCGAGGAACGTCGAGAGCGAGTCGGTGAACGTTATCATCTCACCGGAAGCAACGGCTCGCCCGATCATGGCGAGGTTAGACGTCAGCAGCTGGATGTTGGGGTGGCCTCCCGCCATGATGTGGGTGAGGATGCGCATGAGGAACTCCTCGCAATAGCAGGCAATCGGCATGGAGCCCAGGTCTTCGGGCGTCGCGTGCCCCCGGCTGGCGAGGGGGTGGGAGGCGGCGCACGCCACCATGAGCTCGCACTCCACCAACGGGTTGAAATCGTCCACTACCCGCTGGTCGATGCCCTCCGCAAACGAAGGAAGCGCCACCAGGAACAACGCGCCCGATTCGTCTTGGGCGTACATGCGGGCGATCTCGAGCAGGCTCTGCTCCACGATGCGCAGCCGAGGGCCGACCGCCATGGAGTCGTACTCGGAGAACATCGCATCCAGGCGGTTGGTGACGAAGGGCATGGACACGACGGTGAGCTGCTCGCCCTCCCACCTCTGGTCCCCCAGCGCCGCCGCCACCTGCACCCGTCGATAGGCGTCGAGGAGAGCCTGGACCTCCTTGGCAATGGCCTGGCCCGCGCCCGTAAGCTGAAGCCCCGTCGGCGTGCGGTCGAACAGCGCAACCTCCAGCTCCGCCTCAAGGCCCTTGATGGCGGCCGAGGCGCCTTGCTGGGAGATGTAATGCTGGCGAGCCGCATGGGAGATGGACCGATACTGGGCTACGGAAAGAAACAACGCCAACGTCTCAACGCGCATGGACACCCCTCCATAAGCTCGCGGACCAGGAAAGCCGAGTTGCCGGAAAACGAGAACCTCCACGGCGATGAATCAAGGCAAACGGAAGTCACTTGAGCAGTCTAGCACGGTTGCGATGCGCGCATCAAAGAGGATGGGCTGATCGTGGAATTGCCTGGGCAGGGCAGCGTATGGCGGGCACAGAGGGCGAGGTGCGGCAGGGCGGGGCAGGGCGAGGCGGGCGCGGCAGGGCAGACGCCGCAAGGCAGGACATGGCGCGCCCTTGAAAACCGCTGCGTCCCGCCGTAGAATAGGGCCGTTGTAAAACCAAGTCCTTCAAGGGGATGTCTTTTTGGTCATTGTTCTGTAGAAGAACGCCAACCGAATAGCTCTTATCGAGAACGGCCGTCAGGTCGCACGGTTGGTGTTCGCCTCATTCGACTCCATTCATGCGAAACTACAGAAAGAGACAACGATGAACCACTTCCCCAAATCAGGGACGTTCCCTCCAAGCGTCGTCAAATCCAAGATCATGGGCCCCAACCCCCTGAAGCTCTGCGAGGAGCTCCTTCGCGAGCATGAGATCCCGCGAGGCGCCGTGGTGCTCGACCTCGGCTCGGGCACGGGCATCACCTCGTGCATGCTGGCCCGCGAGTACGGCTTTGCCACCTATGCCGTCGACCTGTGGAGCGACCCCGGCGAGAACATGCGCTTCTTCGAGGAGATGGGGCTGTCCAACCGGCAGATCTGCCCCGTCAAGGCCGACGCCTCGCAGGGGCTGCCCTTCGCCACGGAGTTCTTCGACGCAGTCGTCAGCATCGACTCCTACAACTACTTCGGCCGCGACTCCGCGTACCTGGGCGAGAAGCTCCTGCCGCACGTCAAGCGCGGCGGGCTTCTGTACTTCGCCATCCCCGGCATGGTGCGAGACTGCCACGACAACCTGCCTCCCGAGCTGCTGCTGAGCTGGACGCCCGAGCAGCTGGAGTACATGCATGACATGGACTGGTGGCGCGCCATGATCGAGCCCACGCGCGGCGTGCGCATCGAGCGCATAGCCCCCTTGAGCTGCCATGATGAGGCGTGGGCGGATTGGCTCGCCTGCGACAACGAGTACGCCGCCGGCGACCGCGCCTCGATGGAGGCCGACGCGGGCAGGCTGCTGAACAGCATCGGCATCGTGCTGAGAAGGCTGTAAGGAAAAAAGCCCGGCGGCCGGCGCGCCTCGTCGCCGGCCGCCGCCGCTTCGCGCGAGTAAGAGATAATTGAAAAACGCTCCTTGACTCTCCCGCTGCGGGAGGGATGAGACTGGTGGCATCGCGAGAGAAAGGCAAGGCATGTTCCGCATCGGCGAGTTCTCGAAGATGGCCATGACCACGGTGAAGACGCTGCGCTACTACGACGAGGTGGGGCTTCTGAAGCCGCGCGCGGTGGACCGGTTCACGGGCTACCGGCTCTACGACGCGGCACAGCTCGTGGACCTGCACCGCATCCAGTCGCTTCGCCAGGCGGGGCTTCCCATCGGCCAGGTCGCCCGCATCGCATCCGGAGGCGATGCGGAGGAGATACTGCGACATCACGCCACGGAGCTCGAGCAGGAGATCGCCGAGCGGCAGGCCATGCTCTCTCGCGTCCAGTTCATTCTGAAGGAGAACAAGGAGGGCACCATGCCATACACGACGACGGTGAAGCACATCCCCGAGCAGATCATCTACTGCAAGGAGTACACGATGCGCACGTTCGCGGACTACTTCAGGGAGATGCCGGCGCTCGGCGAGAAGCTGCGCGCAAAGTATCCTGACCTCAGGTGCGCCACGCCCAAGTACTGCTACACGGTGAACCTCGACCGCGAGTGGCGCGAGACGGACAACCACATCCTCTACTGCGAGGCCGTGACCGAGCTGAAGGACGACTTCGACGGGATCCGCTTTATGGTGGCGCCCGCGCTCGACGTGGCCTCGGTGATGCACCAGGGTCCCTACGAGGACATGGGACCCGCGTTCGCCCACGCGCTCGAATGGGTCGAGCAGAACGGATACGAGGTCGCCGGCGATCCCCGCACGAGCTACATCGACGGCATCTGGAACAAGGACGACGTATCCGAGTGGCTGACCGAGGTCCAGATCCCCATCCGCAAGACCGCGGAGCCCCAAGCGTAGCGAAAGCTACTGCTCGTCGCGCAGCGCGGGAGAGAGGAAGCACCCGTCTGGCGTGAAGCGCTTGCGATAGGTGGTGAAGCAGATCGCGACGATGGCCAAGGTCGTGGCCGCGGAGATCATGAGCAAGACGACGATCTGGTACTTCGCCGCGATCATGGGGTCGGCGCCGGCAAGCACCTGCCCGGACATCATGCCGGGGATCTGGACGATCCCCGCTGCTGACATGGTGGCGAGGGCGGGGGTGAGGCCCGACCCTATCGCCGAGCGGATCGAGGGGAACGCCGCCTCCCTCGGCGTGGAGCCGAGCGCCAGATACGCCATGATCTCGTCGGAGCGCGCGTCCATGTCCGAGAAGAGCCGGTCGATCGCCACGGCAGTCGCGCTCAGGGTGTTGCCGAGCACCATTCCCGATATCGGCACGAGCACGCGCGCGTCATACCAGGGCGAGGCGTGGACGATGGCCTCGACCACGGTGAACGCCACGATCATCGACGACAGGAAGATCGAGCCGAACACCTCCGGCCAGATGCGCAGCGCCTTGCCCTTCACGCGCCCCATGGCGATCTGCGTGGCGGCAAGCGCCATCCCCACGAGCACGAGGCAGACGAGCCACCACGACTGGTACTTGAACAGGTAGACGAGGAGCAGCCCCATCGCCAGAAGCTGCAGGAAGCAGCGGACGGTGGCGACCACGATGGCCTTGGTCTGCCTGAGCCTGAGCGACCACGCGACGACGGCCGCCACGAGCATGAAGGCCGCGGCTCCGAAGAGCTCCAGATACCCGATGTCGATGACGCCTGCGTCCACCTTACGCCCCCTCTTCCGCGTGGTCGAGCTGAGTGATCTTGCCGCGCTCCAACTTGAGCGTCCTGTCGGCCGCGCCATCAGGGGGCCTGTGGCGGATGCGCAGGCACGTCGTGCTGTCGCGAACCAGCCTGCGCGTGAGGCGGGAAACCGACCGCGCCGTGCCGTCGTCGAGCGCGGCGTCAACCTCGTCGAGCAGAAGAACGTCCGGCTTGGTCGCGAAGGCGCGCAGGAGCGCGACCCGGGCGAGCTCGCCGCCCGACAGCTGCGCAGCGTCCCGGTCGAGGCCCACGTCGCCGAGGGAGGCTTCGCCCATGAGCGAGCGAAGCGCCTCGTCGCTGGGCGGGTTGTCGCTTCGGCGGACCCGCAGGCTCCAGGGAAGCAGGAGGTTGTCGCGCACGGTGCCGGGGATGACGGTGGGCTTCTGCGGCACGTAGCAGACGCGCCTCCGCCATTCCTCCGGCGAGAGCGAGCCCGCGTCAACCCCCTTGAGCGAAAGGGCGCCGCTCGCCTTGGGAAGGAGGCGCGCGCAAGCGCAGAGCAGGCTCGACTTGCCCGACCCCGAAGGGCCCACGAGGTCTGCGACCTGCCCCTCCAAAAGCTCGAAGCTGATGCCGTTGAAAGGCTCGAACGGGATGCCGTTTCGCCCATAGGATACCGTGAGCCCTCTTACCTCGAAAAACGCCATCTGAGCTGACCTCCACGCGTCCTTTGCGACAAAGATTACGAACAGCGCATGCGCTTGAGAACAAGCCGCTCCAAATCTTACTATTCATGGAGGGGCAAAGGAACCCGGCACACGCGATCACTTCAGCGTCGAAGGGCAGAATCGGGCTTTGCCCGCAAAGCCCGATTCTACGGCAATCGCGAAAGGGCAGGGGAAGGGCGCAGCGGCGGCGCCTCCCTCGAGGCTTTCGCAGAGGCTTCCTCAGAGGTTTTCGTACTCAGCTTCGCTTACCGGCTCGAGCCACTCGTTGGACGCGTCAGCCCCCTCGATCTCGAAGGCCAGGTGAGAGAACCAGCTGTCAGCAGCCGCGCCATGCCAGTGCTTCACGTTCGCAGGGATGTGGATGACGTCGCCCGGCAGCATCTTCTGGGCAGGCTTCCCCCACTCCTGGTACCAGCCGCGACCGGCGACGCAGACGAGCATCTGCCCGCCGCCCTCGCTCGCATGATGGACATGCCAGTTGTTGCGGCACCCCGGCTCGAAGGTCACGTTGAAGAACGCCACCTGCTCCGTGGAGACAGGCGCAAGGTAGCTGTTCCCGACGAAATACTGGGCATACGCCGCATTGGGCTCGCCGATGGGGAAGATGCAGGTGCGCTCATGGGCGGCGCGCCCGCCCTCTTCCTCCGTTGGCTCTTCGGCCCAGACCTTCGCAGCCATGCGGAAGGCGGCCCATGCCTTGGGCCAACCGGCGTAGAAGGCGGCATGGGTGAGTATCTCGGCTATCTCGGATTTCGTGATGCCGTTGTTCTTGGCGCTGATCAGGTGATACTCGAAAGACGGGTCAACGAGGCCCTGTGCCATGAGCGACACCACGGTCACCAGGCTGCGGTCGCGGAGGGAGAGCTTGTCCTGTCGGTTCCACACCTCGCCGAACAAGACGTCGTCGTTCAGGCGCGCGAACTCAGGTGCGAAATTCCCCAGCTGCTCGCGCCCTGCGGTCTGCTTGATTGCCATGGTTACCATCTCTTCCTTCCCTTGTGACGCTATTATCTGCCAGCCACCATTATAAGGCTGCGCCGTGCTCCGTCGAGCGCTTCATAGGCCCCCTCCGACGAGCTCGGCAAACACGGATTCTAGAGCTAGAGGCGCGAAAGCCCGCCGGGCATCATCCCCGTGGATCTGGGCAGGGGAAACCTGCGCAACCGTCTCTCATCCTTTTCCGCGGGCTCTGCCTAGCCTGATTGCCATTACATCAGGCCAGCGTGAATCTTGCGCTTACCGATCCGCTTCCAACCGCAGCAGCCAAGCCCGACGCGTCGGAGACTCTGCCGATCCTCGTATAGGAGTACGCGGTCTGATGCGGCTCGTAGAACACAACGAGACAGTTGTCGCCATAGAGCATCACGTCGCCCGCCTCTATGGTGCCCGGGCTTGCCGGACTCGCAGGTAACGCCGCGTCGAGGTAGACGTACTTCTCGTTGCCGTTCAGCTCGGACATCTCCGCCTCCATGGGGAGCGTTGCCGCGAAGGCCGCCGTCGTCTCGTTGTCAGCCAGATCGATGCTGAACTGCACGTCGTCGATCGTCATCACCGCTGTTGCAGCCGACTGCTGCATCGGAAGCCCCTCCTTCTGCCCAGCGCCTTTCAGCTCTTCGCGCTCGCCTTCTTGCGCTTCCGCCTGCACGCCAGAGGACTGGCCGTCAGCCGGACTGCCGCCGCCTTCGCTGCCCGATCCCGCGCATCCCGCGAGAACGAGAACGCCGAGAAGGAGAGCGGCTGAGACGATGCGCGTGACTGCCTTGGCCATGGTGCTCACCTACGCCCCCCGTCAGACGGCTTGCGGCCGAGCTGCCGCGTCTCTTCCTGGCGCCGAAGAGGGAGGCAGCGGCTCCTGGGAGCCCGAAGGCGCGTCGATCTTCTTGATGGGCTTGGCGGGGACGCCGCCGACCACGGTCATGGCCGGGACGTCCTTCGTGACAACCGCGCCCGCCGCAACCACCGAACCGCGTCCGATGCGAACGCCAGGAAGCACGATGGCGCCCGACCCGATCCAGACGTCCTCTTCGATGCGTATGGGCGCAGGCTCGAGGCTTGAGCGCCTGGCAGGGTCGAGCGGGTGGTTGAGCGTTGCCAGGACCACGTTGTGCCCGATGAGCGCGCGGTCGCCGATATAGATGCCGCCCTGGTCCTGGAACTTGCAGCCGCTGTTGATGAACACGCTCTTCCCCAGATGGATGTTCTTCCCACAGTCCGCGTTGAACGGCGGGAACAGGGCAAAGCCCTCTGGGACAGGGCGGCCCGTCAGCTCCGCGAAGAGCATCGTGAGCTCTTCGGGCGTGTGGTAGGAGGAGTTGATGTCGGCGCAGATGCGAATGGCCTCTTGGCTGACCAGGTGCATGAACTCGTGCATCTCCGATCCGCCGTCGACCGTCTTTCCGCTGTTCAAATGGTCAAGGTAGTCTTCAAGCTCCATGACGTCCCCTTCTCTTGATTCTCTTTCGCTCAAGTATGCATCAGCAAGCGGGAAATCCTCATTACCTATAATGCAATTAGCATCATGCCCATGGGGCATACCAAGGAGAGCCACCCGGCCTCCTCGCTTCTGAGCTGGGCCTCCACCTTCAGACGCCTCGCTTCGCAGGCGGCCCTCCCCCAGCCCCTCATGGAGGACGCAACAGCTCATGGCAGAACCATGCCGTCATCAATACAGCTCTATCATCTTACAAAAAAAGCGTCTTAACAATAAAGGTAACCTCTTGTATAATAACATGGTAGGTAATATCTTCCATACTTTGAAGAACGGATGGACATGGGCAACGTCTTTGCGGGGATCGATTCTGAGCAGATAGGAGAAAGCTACTTCCTCATCGGCCTGATCAACCGCTTCAACAACAGCTTCCAAGCGGCGGCAGACGCTTATTTTGCGGAGCTGAGCTGGAAGCAGGTCTTCTTCATGAACTGCGTCACCTTGTTTCCAGAGCCGCCGACCATCAAGGACATGGCCGACTTGCTCGGCTGCTCGCACCAAAACGCAAAGCAGGTTTTGTCCAAGCTGGAGTCAGCCGGCTACCTGCAGTTTCAGCAGGACGAAGCAGACAAGCGCAAGCAGCGAATAACCTTGACCGAGAAAGCCCTGCAGTTCAGAAGCCAGCATGAGCAGGCAAGCGATCAGGCAATGCAGCAGATCTTCGCGGATATTCCCGATGACGTGATCAGCAGCATGGCTCGAACATTCATGCAGCTCATTGAAAACACCGAGAAGCTCAGAGGAGGAGAGCATGGGGACGATCGTAATCTATAGCTCCAACACCGGATTCACCGAGCAGTATGCGCTTGAGCTATCCGAGCGCCTAAGCTGCCCTTGCGTATCGCTGAAAAAGCTCGGCAAAGCCGAGCTTGGCGCATATGATCGGATCATCTTCGGCGGCTGGGTCATGGGAAACGCGATCGTGGGGTTGGACAAGCTGCGCGACATCGCAACGCCTGACGCCGTGTTCGCCGTCGGCTGCACTCCCCCCTTCGAAGAGGTTGTCGCCAGCATTCGAGAGCAGAACAAGCTGGCGGACACTCCGCTCTTCTATCTGGAGGGCGGCTTCCGCCTCGACAAGCTCGGGCTGCCCCAAAGAATGATCTTGAAGGCGGTGAAGAGGTCTACGGCCAAGAAGAGCGACCGCGACCGCCAGGGGGACTTCATGGTCGAGATGCTGGGAACATCGTTCGACCATTCCGACAAGGCGCAGCTTGAGCCCTTGGCAGAATACGCAGGGACGTGGAAATGAGGGCATCATAGGTCGACGGAGCCTGTTCTGATGAGGTGCCCTTCCTGAACTGCCGCGAACGTCGCCACGACGCACGCGGGGACAGCTGGGACGGCGACGCCGAAGAACGGGATGGCGAACGGCACGAGGAACGTCACGAGCCCTGCGGCCTTGTTGGCGACGGTGTGAGGCATGACCAGGCGCTTCGCCACCACGAAGCCGCTTATCACATTCGCCGCCTTCACCATGGCTATCACCGCGATCCAAGCCCACAGCCACGGCGGCGCCGAGACGACGGGCAGTATCTTCACCAGGCAGACGATGACGAGAGCGGCATCCGCAACGCTGTCGAGCCTGGCGCCGAGCTCGCTTTCCGTCCCCGTCCTCCTCGCCACGAAGCCATCGAGCATGTCTGTCAGGCCGGCAACGACGTAGATGGCGAGGAAGGCCGGCGAGAGCGCAGCCGACATGAGCAGCACGACGCTAAGCACGATCCTGCCTATGGTGAGCGCGTTCGCCAAGGCCCCTCTCCACCTCCGGTATCGTACAATTCTTTGCGCACCTTAAAGCGGGCGCTCCCAACACGTCAAATCACGTCAAAAACACCTGACTCAAGCCTCATGATAATGCGTACATCTATTGACCATTTGATTGTACCCGCATTTGGCAAAACCAAAACAGGGAGTCAGCCTATCGAACCTCCCCAACCTCGCCAGATCTACCTCTTGTTCCGCCCCTGTTTTGGACGCGCCTTCTCTTCGGGACGATCACGTGGGCCACGGTCGGATTGACGTCACAGATGTCCCAGGTGGCGAGCGCTGTGCCATGGCTCAGAAACGCTCCGTCGCCCGCCCAGAAGAGCGCCTGGCGCGATTTGCCACGCTATGCCTTCTCGCCCCTGTCAACGCATGAGCCCTAGGCAGCTGGAGCGCCGCTAACCAGTGTAGGCGTCCTCTGCAGTGTTCGTGAAGTCCTGCTTAGCCAGCCACTCTTCTTCTTCGCCATTCTCGGGTATGTCGATGCGCTCGATCTTAAAGATGACAGGGCGCGTGCCGTCGTTGCAGCAGGCGATCATCATGCGGTCGTCGTTCGTCCAGCTCTTCATGATGGAGCCACCCTGCAGAGCGGCGTACACGTAGCGGCTTATGGCATCCCACGCCTCGCCGCAGAACCTCCCGTTCATCAGGTGGTAGAAGTCGTCTTGTTGGGGCGTGCGCTTAAGTAGGAAGGTGTCTCCCGGCTTGAAGAACGGGCACGGGCCCGACTTGGGGTCGGCCAAGTACTTCTCCTGGTAGTCCTCGAAGCACTTGGTCTCCAAAACCGTGATCCTGCATTCGTGCCGCATGGCCCGTCTCCTTCCGCAACTCTTCGCATCAAGCATTTTAAGGCACAGACGGGGTTGCGACGAGAGCGGATGCTTTGCCGTGCATATTGGTGCGATGCATGGAGGCGTCGGCACGGGCGAGCCCATTCCTAACGAGATCGAGGTCCGCATCCAGCTCGACGACAGCATTATCCAGGACACGGCAGCCGAGAAGACGCAGAGTGCGACAGAGGTCGGCGTCACCATGGACGTCCGGAAGTACCGCATACGTTGGTACGGCGAGGAGGAGCCCGTCGCCCGCGCGCGTGCGATCTTATGGTACTCTCTAGACAATTGACAATGTGTAGAATATAGTATACACTTCGGAAATGATCGACATCCGGCAAACAGACGAATTCGCAAAATGGCTCAAGCATCTGAAAGACGTCGATGCTCGAGCACGCATCAACGTGCGGCTCAAGCGAATCTCTCTGACGGGGAACCTTGGCGATACTAAGCCCGTCGGCGATGGCGTGCACGAACTTCGAATCGATTATGGTCCAGGCTATCGCGTGTATTACTCGCAACATGGCAGGGAGATTCTTCTGCTCCTGATCGGTGGAGACAAATCATCGCAGGAGAAGGATATAGAGAAAGCCAAGAGACTCGATGCTGAATATGAGCAATAGGAGCAAAGATGAAAAAAGCTACGAAATGGGATGTGTCCGAATACCTTGCAACAGATGAGGACATGGCCGCCTACCTTAATGCTGCTCTGGAAGATGGCGACACGTCAGTGATCGCAGCTGCCCTTGGCGACATCGCTCGTGCAAAGGGTATGACCCAGCTCTCTAAAGAGACCGGAGTCACTCGCGATGGCCTCTACAAAGCGCTTTCGCCTACGGGAAACCCATCGTTTGACACCGTTCAAAAGGTTGTAAGGGCCTTCGGGTTGAAGCTGGACGTAACCACCGCTTAACGATTCATGTGCGAGCTCAGAAGCACCAACGAAAATGCGGCAAAGGCAGCAAAAAAGCGGCGCCTGGTGAGGCGAGCAAGCTAAATCACGACGCTGCAGGGTGCGGGATTATTGCCAACGAACTCGCTCACAGAGCATTCTCCGTCATTGTTTCCGTATATGTAGTCGTAAGCCTCTGGCTCCAGTTGCGAAAACAGCGAGACTGCCTCTTGGCATGATTCCAGCGTTGAACAAGCAGAACCAACAGGCGCAAACAAATGCTCATGATGGGCAGCACGGTTGCGAACTGTATTTATCTCCGAGATGCGATTGTTGATGTCGCTGCGAGAAGTGCCTTTTGGCCACACCTTATGAAGGGCAGGAATCCACAGATCGCGTTCATGGTTTCGATCGGTCATGTGCGCCCAGAAGCCCAAGGTCAGATTAGATATGACATCATCAGATGTGGCATTTCCCCTGAGGCCAGCTCTCAAGTGGTCGATGACGTTGCGATTGATCCTGTTGGCGTCATTGTCTGCCTGCGCCTATATGTTCTAAGAATCGGTCGCCTGACGGGAGATGATTCATCGAACAACCAGTGACCGTCACCATCAAAGGCTGCCGTGATGGCGCGCTACAAAGCCGCGCTGGGAACCAGATCCTCAGACGAGCAAGTGCTTCGCAGCCGGGGCTTCCTCGTCGACGGGCACCTGACGAACGCCGGCGTCCTGCTGTTCGCCGAGTACCCGCCGAAGTACTTGCCCTGGGCGCGCGTTCGCGTGCTGCGCTACGATGGCATAGGGAGGGAAACGGGGCGCAGGCTCAACATCGTCAAGGACCGCACCTTCGACGGCCCCATCCCCAAGGTCCTCGACGGCGTGAAGGCGATGGTCTCCGAGCAACTGCGAGATTTCCAGTCGCTGGGGGACGACGGCTTGTTCCAGGTAGTTCCCGAATACCCCGAGTTCGCCTGGCTCGAAGGCGTGGTGAACGCCGTTACTCACAGGAACTACGGGTACAGCGGCGACTACATCCGCGTGTCGATCTTCGACGACCGCATGGAGATACAAAGCCCGGGCAAGCTTCCGAACCTGGTGACATTGGAGAACCTTCGCCACACGCGCTGGTCGCGAAACCCCGTCATAGCAAGGACGCTCGTTGAGCTAGGCTGGGTGAGGGAGCTCAACGAGGGCGTCGACCGCATCTACGGGGACATGGACGCCTACCTGCTGAACCCTCCGATGTTCTCGGAGCCGAACAACGCATCGGTGATGCTGACGCTCGAGAACAGCATCTCGTCTCGCATGCTCTGGCGCGGCGGTAGCTTGGAGGAGGTTGTAGGCGTTGACGTGCTCGAGACGCTCAACGAGTACGAGATCGCCGCAATGCAGCTTGCCATGGCGCAAGGGCGCGTCACGACGAAGGGACTCGTCGACCGGACCGGCAAGGGCAGCAAGCTCTGCGCCCGAACCTTGCGGGGGCTTGTTGATAAGCAGATCCTCGTCTGGCACGGAACGGCGCCAAATGACCCCTCCCAACACTATACGCTTGCGAAATGACGGAGTAAGGCGGAGTAAGGCGGAGTAACGACGGCAGCGATAGCGCAGAACAGTCGCTACCGCGTTTCGTTGCTGCGCCTACTGCGCTGGCTAATCCCCAAATGACGGAGTAAGGCGGAGTAAAGCGGAGTAAGGCGTGCCCTCGCGACATCGCATGCGAGGACTGGAAGCGCAAAGTGTACAATTTAGAAACGGCAGGCGTTCTGCAAACAGACGTGTCACGAAAGAAGCCCCAGACGATTCGAGGCCCGGACGATTTCCTGGACAAGAATTGAAACTCAGCGAAAGGCCCCGGCTATCACCACTCGACTTCATACAGCGGCTTGTAGATGGCACCTTGCCGGTCCAACGTGCTCTTGAAGAGCGTGGCTTTGGTAGCGAAAACCGGCTCCGGAAAGGGGACGAGCGGAAGCGAGCCGTTCGGAATGTGCGCGCGACGCGCCAAGGTGATATGCGGCTTGAAGGGCTTGGGGTCGAACGGGATTCCGCGAGAGGCCAAACCCTCGCGCACCGACGCCGCAAGCGCCATCAGCCCGGCATCCTCGGCAACGCCCAGCCACAGGGTGGCGTCCGAGGCGCGCCCGAACTTCCCCAGCCCGTCAGCCGCCAAGCGCACCGGGGCTGCGCTTGCGCATGCTTCGTCGAGCACGCCCATGACCTGCCTCGCGGTCACATCATCCACTTCTCCAAGAAAAGCGAGGGTTACGTGGTAATTCCCCCTCGAGACGAACCGCCCTTTGACGACACCGCCCAACACGCGCGCCATGCCCGCCACCTCATCGACAAACGCCTTCGGCAGTTCGAGCGCTATGAATGCCCGCACGAGCCTCCCCTCCTTTCAGCCAGGGAACAGGGAGAGCTAGCCGAGGGCAGCCCTCCAGTCGGCCTCTTTGAAGCCCGGCGTCGCCGGCACGCCGTCGACAATCAGCAAAGGCCGCTTCACCAGCATGCCGTTGCTTGCCAGCAACACGTAAGCTTCCTCGTCAGCCATGCCGGCGTCGAGCTTCTGCTTGATGCCCTGCTCGCGGTAGAGCATCCCCGACGTATTGAAGAATCGCCTGATGGGCAGCCCGGACGCCTCATGCCACGCCCTCAGCTCCCCCGCTGTCGGGTTCTGCGCGACGATGTCGCGATCCTCGAACGCGATTCCATTATCCTCAAGCCACTTCTTGGCTTTCTTGCACGTCGAGCACTTGGGATACTCGACGAAGAGCACTGACATAGATCCCCTTCCCGCCGGCTTCTCCGAAAGGCCCGCTTCCTGGTAGGCAAACTTTCCCGCAGGCGAGCTTCTCCGCAGGCCAGCTTCACGCAAGCACCGCCCAGAACTGTTGAACACGCACATCATGATGCCACAAAACGAATGACAGTGAAGCCGAAAAGCGCTTCCAAGACAAAGATCATCCCGGCGGCGAACCCATTAGGAGCTGTCAAGCGACCGCAAACACCTAAAGCTCGACCGCAGTAACGCCGGTTATAGCTCTCTCTCAACCTTCCAAAGCTCATCGAAGTCCGTCAGCCCGAACTTGTTTACGAGGACGTTGGTGCCCTTGTACACGTAAGGATCGTCGGGGTCGTATTGATAGCCGTAGACCTTGGGGTTAGGCATGCGAAGCCGCCAGGCGCTTGGCATCCGCCACGTATTCACCGATGAGGTCGCGATACGTCAACTCGCCCCGACCGACCCTGCGGAGGTTCTCCTTCTCTGCATCGGACATGCGCATATGCTCCACGGCCAAGCTGTGCTCGACTTCTCTGATTATGTCTTCCATCTCGGCAGAAGTCATCATGTCCTCTTTCTCTTTTCCCGCCATTCTACTATCTGGCGGCACCCAGGGAAAGAGCCGACCCCCACCCACCCCGTCAGATCGCGCCTCGTAGGTCTAGGCATAGACGCTATTCCAGCAGTAGTCAATTTGCGGGGCTAGCTGAACAGCCGGGTATTGCAGTATCGTTTTGAACTCACCTAGATCAACCGATGGGGGAAGCCCGGCAAAGGAATAAATCCCAGACGCCGACACCAGTTCTCTGAACCGGTATTCTATCGCGCCCTCCCGCCATCTGAGTTCACGGCCAGAAGGAGAACTTCCGTTTCTCAAAGATTTATTCCTCCTCGATGGAGGAGTCATTCAAATACGTACCGTTGCGTGTTATGTAGTTCATCGAGGTACGTTCCTTATCACCGAATCCGCATCACTTTGTAATCACCGGGGTGACTACAAATCCGCTTTGCAAGCCGTTGTAGCCCGAAAAGCGCGACTACTCCCTTGATTTACTCCCCGTTTCCCCAGCAACAATAGTCGCAGCAACCCATTGGGGACGGGGCTATTGGGCGATTGAATGAACGGGGCTGCAGTGGAGGCTTGACGCTCACTCTACTCACAGGCGTACCCATAACCCTTGGTTTGTTCGTCAGTCCTTGCGCACAACGGCGTACATAATGAAGCCTATGAGCAAGACAAGAAGACCCAGCACTACCAACGCAGTGGACAGAAAGCCGGATTCAGGGATTGCACTGGCTCCCGCCATCATGTCCAGAGCGGCAGGCACATGGATACCAAACTCTACCATGAATATGCTCATGGCCATGCACGCCAGTCCAATCATTTTTATAGTCGCCTTACCCATCGCTTAAGCCTCCCCTTTGCAGCTCGACCACGCCCCTGCTGTAAGTTCGGCAGCGACCATCTTCGCGTACATGCCGTCACGCGCGATCAGTTCCTCGTGGCTTCCCATTTCGGCAACACGGCCAGAATCGAGCACCACAATCTTGTCAGCTGACATGATGGTGCTCAAGTGGTGGGCGATAACGATAGTTGTCTTATCCCGACAAAGTTCGCTCATGGCCTGTTGTATGGCGCTCTCATTGTCGGCATCTAAGTTTGCCGTCGCCTCGTCTAGGATGACGATCAGCGCGTCCTTTAGAATGCAGCGCGCGATGGAAAGACGTTGTGCTTCGCCGCCGGAAAGTGTTGACGCACCCTCACCTATTACCGTGTCGAAACCATAGGGCAACTTCATGATGAAGTTCAAGCACTGCGCCTTTTCGGCAGCTTGGACAATGCGTTTGTCGCTTGCTTCTGGCGCACCCATGCTCAAGTTTGCGCGTACCGTATCCTCGAACAAGTACACGCGTTGGAATACCATGCTCAAGACGCCCATAAGCACCTCGCTCGGAAGCTCGCGTACATCCACTCCGCGCACCAGAACCTGCCCGGAGTCCACATCCCAGAAACGGGCGAGCAGATTGGTCAACGTGGTCTTGCCCGATCCGCTTTGTCCGACGAGTGCGACCGTTTCGCCTACGTGGGCGGTAAAGGAGATATCATGCAGAACCTCTTCGTCTTTGTAAGAGAAGCTCACATTGCGAAACTCGATTTCTGGCACATCTTCCGATGAGGCGGGCAAAACTTTCCTTCCATTGTCTTCTATTTCTTCTTCATCAAGGACCGATTGAACCCTGTCGAGGCTCACTTTCATGATGGCCGCAGTGCCGTCTAGGCTATACATGTGCTTGAGTGGTGCAAAAAGGTTGAATGCAAAGAACATGACGCCGATGAAATTTCCAGGCTCCATTGCGCCCTGCCCATAGAGCCACACGCACAGCGCAACCACGACGCTCATACCGATTGCGTAGATGACGAGCAGCGCGCGCTGCCACGGACTGATGAACCGCTCGAAAGACAGGTTGTGGTCCCGCGATTCCGCGAACGCCTCGCGCAGCTCGCGTGCACCAGCGCCCGCGCGATTAAAGCTCTTGTTCACCGCAATGCCCTCGGCGTATTCAAGCACCGCTCCCGTCAACTGCTCTATGGCCTGTTGCCGATTGGCGGATTTTCCAAGAGCCTCGCGGTTCATGAACTGAGCCACCACGACCGCGACAAGAACAGTTGCCAATGCGGCAAATCCAATGGCGGGATGGAGCCAGAACATGAAGGCCACGATAATGATTTGCGCGAAAACATCGCTTATGACCTGGGAAAGAACATCCATGCTCTGCTCTTCGACAAACACCATATCGGCAGAGAGCACCGAGCTGATCTTGCCCAAATTGCCTGCCGTGAAATATCCCATCGGAAGATGGCGCAAATGCGTTGCAAGCTTCATGCGCGCGTCGGCGAACATCAGGTAGCCAGCGGCTGACTGCAAGCGATCAACAATGTTTTGGAACACCGATTGCAGCACGATGAGCAGCAAGAGCACAACCCCCGCAACGACACACCCTGATGGCTCAAGCGTACCTTCGAGCAACATATTCACGAGCACTATGGCAACGATTACCGGCCCATTCGCACACAGCGACTTCAAGAAGGCAAAGATATATGAAACACGTATGCGTAGCGCGTACGAGCCTGCGAACAACATGATTTGATGAATGAGCCTTAGCATGCAGCATCACCGCCTTTGAGCGACCATGCGCTGGCGCGTTCAGATGCCGCCCACAGATCGCGGTAGAGAGCACATCGTGCAAGCAGCTGTTCGTGTGTCCCTTCATCAACGATGGCCCCACCGTCAAGAACAAGAATCTTATCTGCATCCACGATGGTGCTCAGACGGTGCGCAATGACTATCACTGTTTTGTTGCGCACCAGTTCAGCGATGGCGGCACTCATCTTCTCGGTGTTTTCTGGGTCAACGTAAGCTGTTGCCTCGTCGAGTACGATCACGGGCGCATCTTTGAGCATCGCCCGTGCAAACGCAATGCGCTGGCGCTGGCCGCCAGAAAGCATACCTCCCGCAGCGCCCGCTTGAGTATTGTAGCCATGCGGCAGCTGGGAAATGAACTCTTCGCACATAGCCTTGCGTGCCGCTTCCTTCACCTCAGTGTCGGTAGCGCACGGCTTTCCTATGCGGATGTTTTCCAGAATGGATTGGTTGAACAAAAATTGCTCTTGGGATACGTACGCTATCTGGTTATTCAGCTCTTCGAGCCGCATGTCGCAGATGTTCTGACCGCCCAGACTTACCTTCCCGCTTTCGATGTCGTAATAGTGCGCCACCAGCTTTGCAATTGTGGACTTGCCAGATCCACTCGGCCCAACCACAGCTGTCATCTGGCCTTCGTACGCGGTGAAGCTTATGCCCTTGAGCACCTCATCGTTGCCGTAGCCAAAATGCACGTCGTCGAGCACGATATCGTGCGACGTACCTGAAAACGTGGCGTTACCTTCACGCAGCGGTGGTCGATCGAGCGCTTTTTCAAGCGCCTGGATCTTGTAGTTTACCTGCGGTATCGACCCCATGAACCCTATGATGTGCGAAAGCAGCTGGCCAATGCCAAAGCTCATACACAACACCAGAATGTATTCAGATACACTCAGAGTTCCCAGCAAAATGAACAAGGCACCCACGGGCAGCGTATAAAGTGTGATCGTCCAGAAAATAGAACCGTATACCGCCATCCACGGCCAGCAGACCTCGTACCACGCCAATGCGAAATCGCGATACCCCTGTATGGCACGTTCAATTTTCTCGATGGCATCGCCAGAGCGGTTGAACACGCGCACTACTTCCATACCGTTCACGTATTCGACAATGGTGTTGTTTAGGCGCTTTGTGGCAGCGAAGTAGCTTCCCATGCGGTCCATGCCCACCTCGTACATCTGCCCTGACACGCTTACGCCGAATGCGACGATAATCACCGTGAGCAGGCACAATCGCCAATCGATTGCAGCCATGGCCAGCAGGGCGACTGCGGGAACGGAAATGTTCGCAATTCCTTCGGGAATCATGTGCGCAAGCAACAGTTCGATGGATTCGATATCGTCGGTGAACAGCTTCTTAAGGGCGCCCGATCCTCTGTCGCGTACACAGCCGATAGGCTGGCGATCAAGCTTTTCCTGCAACGAGCAGCGAATGTTGTACAAGGTTTCGTATGCGCCTCGATGAGACAGGCTCAAGCCAAGCATGTAGCACATAGCATGCATTACTAGGCAGGCAAGGATGCCGATTAGAAGTGGAGCTGCCGATTCCAGTGTGAGCGGCTGGCCTTGCACCACCGCGTCTATCAGCCGATAAGCCAAAAGGTACGGTATTACCGAGAAGAGCGCTCCGACCGTCATGGCAGCAGCTGCGGCGATGGTCTTGCGCTTATGCTTTCCCTCATAGGAGAGAATTCGCGCTATGGCACCCCTCTTGTCGCGTTTACGACTGGTGTTTTGGGTGCTCTTCGACGTGAAGTAGTAGATCACGCGCTCGCGCCCTTCAGCATTAAGCGGATAGATGCCTACGACACGACCGTTGTCCATACGCAGCACATGCGTGCATGCTGCCATAATGAGCTCGGGGTCATGCGTCACGATGACTTGCGTACCCACCTTGTCTTTCATGTCGCGCAGCAGCGTGGCGAACAATTCCATGCCTTCGCGGTCGAGGCCGCTTGTGGGCTCATCGTAGAAAATGATGTCCTTGCCCGCGCACAGCGCGCTTGCTATGGCCACGCGTTGCTTCTGTCCGCCAGAGAGGCTGTTCGGGTGCCGATTCGCGCAGTCTGTCAACCCGATCCTGTCGAGAACAGCGAGCGCTTCCTCGCGCGTGGTGCTGGCGTTCAGCAGCACTTCCTCAATCGAACTGTCGGAGAAAAGCTGACGGTTCACATCCTGCATAACCATGAAGCTACGCTTTGCACGCGCTTTGTCACCCAGATAAGAGCCTTCGAATGCGATGCCGCCATTTGACGGTATCACTCCGCAAAGTGCTTCGGAAAGTGTGCTCTTGCCGCTGCCATTGTCGCCGATGAGCGCGATGATACTGTTCGTAGGCAGATTGAGCCGCTCGATATCGAGGATATGGGCTCCACCTTTCACGCACGACAGATCGAGCGCTTCGATAGCGGGGGTAGACCGAGTAAACGCGGAATCTTCCTCCCGATTCTGTTTGGACGCGACAAGCGAGTCCAGGTTAGTCGTTCGCAATCCGAGTGCGCGTAATTCGTCATTGGTCAAGGCAGCAAGCTCTTCAGGCGTGTATTCGCCTGCTATACGCCCATCGTCTAAGTAGATGAAGCGGTCGGCGATATCCATGAGGAAATGAAGGCGATGCTCAGATACAACCACGGTCTTGCCCGCGGCCTTCACACGCGCGATGACGTCATGAAGCCGGTGCATGGCTGCGCGATCAAGATTCGACGACGGTTCGTCCATCACATACACAAGCGGATCTGTCGCATATACGGAACCAAACGCGATTTGCTGCTTCTCGCCACCAGAAAGCTCGAAGATATTGCGATCGACAAGTGCCTGCAGTTGAAGATCATCAGTAGTGCGAGCGACGCGGGCCCGTATCTCGTCGCGCTCCATGCCCAGGTTCTCGCAGCCGAAAGAAAGCTCGCCTGTGGTGTCTACATTGAAAAACTGGCTCTTCGGATTCTGGAAAACGCTGCCCGCAAGCGATGCCGTCACAGAAAGCGGCTCGGTTGTCACGCATGTTTCGCCAATATAGACAGCACCTTCCATAACGCCTTCGAAGAAATGGGGTGCAAGACCGTTAATAAGGCGCGTGATAGTAGTCTTGCCACATCCGCTACGGCCACAAAAGACAACACATTCGCCCTCCGTTATGGCAAGATCAATGTTATCGACGCCTTCGCCGGTGCCGTGCTCACCGCCATAATGGAAGCTTACGTTTTCGAAGCGAATCATCATGCAACCCCCATTGCAACACTGGCTACTACATAGATCGTAATTGCGCCGAACAAAGCCATGACAATGTAGTCCGCCGCGCTCAGATGCACTTCTTCGTAAGAACTACGCCTGCAATCGGCATCTAGACCACGCGCCTCGGCTGCCGCGGCAAGTTCCTCCATGACGCTTACACTTGAGAACAACAGTGGGACCAGCAGATATTCGATGGCAGTGCCGGGATTACGTATCACCGCGCCGAATGTAAGTTCGATACCGCGAAACGACATCGCTTTTCGTATGCCCGCCCATTCGTCTTGTACTGTTGGGATGAAGCGGAACAACACGGCGAGAGGAATAGTGAACGCAGCAGGCAAATGCATGGCCTGGAAGGCGTACAGGAACTGGCTAATACGTGTTGTTTGGACAAGCATGAGCAACGAGATGGTTATAGGAAACACGAACAGGAAAAGCGTGCAGAGCGCTTGCGTTACAAGCACAAAACCGCCCGCCCCCGTTCCCTGCATCTCGACACAGGTACGCAAAAACACCACAGCAGCAAACACCGCGAACGCGCCGACGGCAAATGCGCGCTTTCCGCATAGCCCAAGAAGCAGGCACAGAAGGCCGCTGAAAACAACCATGCCCCAAATGCCATAAAGATTGAGGCTCACGATGCTGCTGGCAAGAAACAAAAACAGCTTCGTGCGAGGGTCAAGCTTGATGATCCCCTTCGAATCGTCGCCGTAGAAATCAAGATTCATTCAATACCTTCCAGATTGGTGCTAGTAAGCCAGCAAGCAAAAGTCTCTCGCTCGTCAGAGCAATGAATCTACATAACACCCGCCGTCTGGAAATGCTTCTTAATGAGCTTACTCGCTATGAAAGCGCCGATGATACCGCCTGCAATGGCAAGACCAATCTCGACCAGAACGATCCAATCAGGCGCGAGAGCTGCGAGTTGATTTGCGTAGTCTTGCCCGTAAAACTCAACGCACTTGGCCAAGAACTCGTCACGCGCTACTTGCAAGCCTATGAAAGGGCACGCCATGTTAAGGTTAAAAACAATAAACGACAACAAGTACATGAACTTCGATTTGTACTTGCCCAAGAAGATGATGAGTTCGGCCAACACGGCTGCCGCGATAGCGGGGACGATCGACACGAAGCCTTCGGATGTGCACGCAACGAGAGCAAACAGGATTCCCAGAATGAGAGCAGCGCCGAATTTACGCACTTTCAGCACGCACATTTCGTAGATGGTGCCACACACGGCACCCACGGTGAGAGGTACGGCTAAATAGAGGACGGGAATCATGCCAGATGCCATCACGATGATAAGCATGACAACCAGATAGATTGCGCCGAACGCGCCTGCATAAATGAGGTCGCGCGTGCGCAATTTCTTGCTTGAAGCTGCGTTTTCCTGAGCATTCTTAGTATTGCCGCCCACTTTTATTTTCGCCACGATATAACTCCTTTCGTTTGTGCGTATTCGACCTGTGGCCAGGCAGAATAACGACTCGTCCCAATCGTTACGACAAAAGAAAACGCCCGGCTCATGCCGGGCGTTTGTCGAACCTTGTTTCTAGCAGGGCTCCTAACCCTGCTTGAGTAAATACTTGCAATCGGTCCATTGTTGCGCGAATTCGTTCCCTGTCGTATTCGCTATACAACAGATACATACACTGCGAAAACTTCATCTGCACGAGAGCTTTTGTGACATCGCTGTTCACCGCGCCAGGCGCATACGCGTCTAAATAGACCTGGAAGGTCTTTTCAAAATGGGTAATGAACTCGTCTTTGAACCGAGCGTATTTCGTGCCATTTGAGCATTCGAAGAGCAAGCGGAACAGGTCGCGACGCTCCACGAGGTAGTCCATCATGTCTGTTTCAGTATCGCAAGGAAGCTGTATCTTTCGAGCAAGTCGATCGAGCATGGCATTGTAGCGCCCCAAGTAGTCGGACAAATCGTCTTTGACGAGAGCTTCGAACAGGTCTTCTTTGTGCCTGAAATGAGCATAGAAAGCGCCCGTGGTCACATGCGCGCGCGTGCAAATGGCGCGTAATGAAGCTCCCTCGAAACCATGCTCAAGGAACTCGACTTTTCCGCTTTTCATAAGCGCTGCTTTTGTATCGAAATCAGCCAACATCGCCTTCTTTACGAAAAAATACGAGCGAATAAGTTAACCAGTACTAACAATAGGATAACGATGGTTATGAAAGGTGTCAAGCATGGTTTGGTTGATCATGTAGACGCACATCTAAATGGTTGTAACCCAATATCCCCGTCCCCATTAGGTTCCCATTGGGTTCTGGCGATGAAGTGGCGCATCTCGACGAAGGCGCGCATTATTCGGACGCTTGTCTAAACAGTAATATCGCTGCGCAAGACTCCTGAAGCATCGCAACACCCTGTTCAGTGTAGACGAAGGGCATATATGTTCTGCTGACCTTCGCTTCATAGTCTTGATGGAAAGAGCGCCTTCCCCCATCAGTTTCTACTCGGTTACAGCCGCTTGACGGGTCTTAGCCTGAACAAGCATGGCCTCTAGCTGCTTACGGCAAGAGCTCTGCTCAGATACGCCGTAGCCTGCGCCGCTCGCCGTCAATAAGTTTGCCAATGCTAACTAATTTGGATTATTATTGACAAAAACCTCAAGAAAGACTGGGCTTCGTAAGGGCGAACGCATAAGTAAGCGATGCGAGCATAAATCAGTGTTTCCCTAGAGGGTATCGATCGATTCAGGAAGCGAATCACGAGGAGACATGCTATGGCATTCTTGGAGGTAACAGACGTTCGCAAAGGATACGGCGAGGGAGACGCGCACATCGAGGTGATCAAGGGCGTCTCGACCTCTCTTGAGAAGGGTGACTTCGCGTCCCTGCTCGGGCCTTCTGGGTCGGGGAAGTCCACCTTCCTGAACATCGTGGGCGGCCTGGAGCCCTGCGACGGCGGGAGGGTCGTCGTCGACGGTGTGGACATAACGGGCCTCTCCGACAGGGAGGTGGGTGAGTATCGGCGCGCCGAGCTCGGCTTCGTCTTCCAGTTCTACAATCTGATTCCCGACCTCACGGTTCGCGAGAACATCGAGGTGTGCGCACATCTGAGCGAAGACCCTCTTCCGCTCGATGACCTGCTGCGCTCCCTTGGATTGTGGGATCAGCGCCGCAAGTTCCCGCGGCAGATGTCGGGCGGCCAGCAGCAGCGCTGCGCCATCGGCCGCGCGCTCGTCAAGAACCCGAAGCTGCTTTTATGCGACGAGCCGACCGGAGCGCTCGACTACCAGACGTCCCTTGAGATATTGACGCTGATGGAAGAGGTCAACCGCGAGTACGGCTGTACCGTTGTCGTGGTCACGCACAACGACGCCATCGCGCGCATGTCGAACCGCATCATGCGCCTGCATGACGGCATGCTCGTGGAAGATTCCGTGAACGAGGAGCGCGTGCCGGCGCTTTCCTTGGAGTGGTAGCCCATGTCGAGTCCCCTCATTCGTCGCATCCCGCGCCAGCTTGTCCACAATGCCGGGCGCTATCTGGGCATTTTCGCTCTCATCGCCGTGTCTATCGCCTTCGTTTCGGGTTTTCTCGTGGCAGCCTCGTCGATCGAGCGCATCGTTGCCGACATGCCCGAGGACTACCGCATGCAAGACGGCCAGTTCACCTGCGCCTTCGAAGCGCCCGACGAGGCGATAGAGGCGGTGGAGGAGCTGGGCGTTTCCGTGGAGGAGGAGTTCAGCCGCGAGACCGAGATGACGTGGGAAGGCGCATCCGGCGACGATGCCGCCGATTCTGCCGATTCCGCCACCGTGCGGCTCTTCAAAGAGCGCGACGCCTTCGACCTGGCCAGCTACGCCGAGGGCGAAGCGCCCGACTCCCCTGACGAGGTGGCTCTCGACCGCGTCTTCTGCGCCCATCACGACCTCACCGTCGGCGACACGGTGCAAATAGAGGGAAACGCCTTCGAGATTTCCGGCATCTGCACGCTGCCGGACTATTCGTCGCTTTTCGAGGACCCCAGCGATTTCGTCTTCAACGCGATCACCTTCACCATCGGCGTGGCGACGCCCGAGGGATTCGCCTCGGTGGATGCGCCGCTCACCTACACCTACGCCTATCGCGCCGACGAAGCGGGCTTGGACCGCGCGGAAGCAGCCGACCTCCTGGAGGACATAGCCACGGCGCTGCACGAGAACGGGGCTATGCCCACGTCGCTCATGGACGCGGCCTCGAACAGCGCCATCAGCTACGCGGCTGACGACGTGGAAGGCGACCAGTTGATGTGGGAGGTGATGCTCGTCCTGCTCATCGCGATCATGGCGTTCGTGTTCGTCGTTCTTGCCGGCTCGAGCATCGAGGCGGAGAGCGCCATCATCGGCACGCTGCTCGCCTCGGGCTATCGCAAGCGCGAGCTCATCGCCCACTATATGGCGCTCCCGGCACTCGTCGGCGTCCTGGCAGCCGTGGCGGGCAATCTCGTCGGATACCAGGTTCTGTACGCGCCAATGCGCGACCTGTACTACAACTCCTACAGCCTGCCGCCGTTTGAGATGTTCTGGAACTGGCGTGTCTTCTTCATGTGCACCGTCGTTCCGGTCGCGCTGCTTGTGCTGGTGAACCTCGTCGGGCTCATGCGGAAGCTGAGGTGCACCCCTCTGGAGTTTCTGCGCCGCGAGACCACGAAGCGAAGCCGCAGGCGCGGCGTGACCCTGCCGGAACGCCTGCCGTTCACGGCGCGTTTCCGCCTGCGCATCCTGCTCTGCAACCTTCCGAGCTTCCTCACGCTGTTTTGCGGAATAGCCTTTGCCAGCCTTCTGCTCGTGTTCGGACTGTGCATGATGCCGGTCGTGGATCACTACGCCGAGAACCTGAAGTCCGACATGGTGGCCGAACACCAGTACATCCTTAAGGTGCCGGTTGAGATAGACGTCGACGAGAGCGAGCGCGTGGCGCAAGCCGCCGCTGAGAAACTCTCCATGACGCCACCTGGCGAGCTGGAGGCGATGGACGCATCGGAGCTCGGACAGCTTGCCGCAGAAGCCTCGCGCGTCGACCCCGACTCCGACGTCGTTTGGAACACGCTGGCGAATTCGGATGAGGCCGTTGCCCAGGCCGAGAAGTTCGCCGTCGCCTCGCTTGAGACGGCGCGTCCGGGAGACTTCGGCATGGAAGACGTGAGCATGTACGGCATCCAGCAGGATTCCGCCTACTGGAGCGACGTCGACGCAGCCGAAGGGAGCGCCGTTGTGGGCCGGGGGCTTGCCGAAAAATGCGGGCTTTCTATCGGCGGAAACGTCGAGCTGAGCGATCCTCTGAGCGACGAAACCTACGAACTTCACATCGGCGGCACGTGCGGGAGCGCTTCGAACATGAATGTGTACCTGCCTATTGTGGAGTTCAACAGGCTGTTCGGAAACGCGGGCGAATACTTCAACGGATACGCCTCCGACATGCCGCTTGCGATAGATGCGCTCTACGTCGCGAGCGACCTGACGCCTGACGCCATGGATAAAATCGTCGCGCAGCTCTCGGACTCGATGGGATCCGTGACCGGCATGTTGGTGGCGCTGGCGGCCATCATATACGTGGTTCTCATGTATCTGCTCACGAAGACGGTCATCGACCGCAGCGCGCGCTCGATTTCGTACATGAAGGTGTTCGGGTACCGCCCCCGCGAGGTGAACAGGCTCTACATCCGCTCCATCACCATTACCGTGGTCGCGTCGCTTCTGCTGTGCCTCCCGGTAATTGTGCTGTTCCTCACATGGCTCGTCAAGTTCGTGTTCATGGAGTACAACGGCAACTTCGAGGTGGTCATTCCTGCTTCCCAGCTAGTGCTCGAGGTGTGCGTGGGCATCATCTGCTATGTCGCGGTTGCTTTCCTGCATGTGCGCCACATCAGGAACGTGCCGCTCTCTATAGCGCTGAAAGCGCAGGAGTAGCTGCGCGGAGTTTGAAGAAGGGAGGGCTTCTTCGTATTTGGTTTCCCTGACATGATCAGCATGCCAGGGATCGGGTGCTTTGACATGTGCTCCCTGGTATGTGGGAGCCCTCGGCCGGATATCGGGCGACGCCCGATATCCGGGGGTTGAGGTGAATGTAGCGGCCGGAGGCTGCACGCCATCGGCGATGGTGCTGCTAAAGTCTAAGTAGACGCGAGATTATGGAATACGAGGCAAGGCGCTTGTCATCGCTAGAGCGTCCAAGCAGAGGACTGGCTTTGCAGGTTCACCATGCGGGCGAACAAACCGTTTTCCGCAAGGAGGCTGTTCGGCGATCCCTCTTCCACCACGCGGCCTTCGTCGAGCACCACGATCTTGTCAGCGTTCATCACCGTGCGCATGCGGTGCGCGATGACGATGACGGTCTTTCCTGCAAGCAGGTTCGATAGCGCTTGTTGCACCTGCGACTCGTTCTCCACATCAAGCGAAGCAGTTGCTTCGTCGAGCAAGACTATGGGCGAGCCCTTCAGAAGTGCCCGGGCGATCGATATGCGCTGGCGCTCGCCGCCGGAGAGCTTGCTCCCATTCTCGCCGATCATGGTGTCATAGCCTTGCGGGAGCTTGCGCACGAAGTCATCGCACATGGCGGCCTTGGCGGCAGCCAGCACCTCTTCGTCGGTCGCATCGCGGCGGCCAAGGCGAATGTTGCCCATCACCGTGTCGTCGAAGAGCAGCACATCCTGAAAGACAACTGAGTAATCCTTCAAAAGCGTTTCGGGGTCGATAGTGGAGACGTCAACGCCGCCTACAAGCACACGTCCACTGTCGGCATCCCAGAAGCGCGCCGCCAGCTTGGTGAGGGTCGATTTGCCCGATCCGGACGGACCGACCAACGCCGTCACCTTGCCTTCTGAGGCAACGAAGGAGACGTTGCTCGCAACTGGCTCGCCACCATCGCCATATGAGAAGGTGACATCTTCGAACGTCACATCGTACCCGCAAGGTTCGAACGTTTTGCTGCCCGTGGCCACCGGCTCGTCGTAGAGTGCCTTCATGCGGGGCGCAGCTACCTCGGTAGCCATGAACAACTCGGCGAGCATGAGCATCGACTGGTCAAAGGGGGCATAGATACGCGAAACCACGAGCAAAAACCCGAACATAACCATGAATCCGATGGATCCGTCGGCGAGCATGAGCGAACCTGCAAGAATGGTTGTTGCAATGCCGAAGCGCATAATGACTTGAGTGGACTGTACCGGGATGCCCATCCCCACCTCCGATTTGAACAGCGACTTCTCATGGCGGTCAATAAGGCTGTCAGCCTGCCCGAGATACGCATCGACCTGATTGGTAGCGCGAATCTCGCGGACGCATTCCAGCATCTCCTGGGTGTTCTCCGTCATGTCAAGCGCGTGTGAGCGTGTCTTGCGCATGAGCGGGGCAGAAAAGCGGCGCGACCAAAACAGGGTGGCAAAAGCGACCGGCACCGACCAGAGAGCCGCAAGAGCCAACTGCCAGTTGAACACCAAAAGGCACGCAGCGATGATTCCCGTCGATATGCAGGTGCCGTAAAGGTATGGCAGCACATGGGAGTAGACGTGCTCCATCGTGGTTGCGTCGGTCATGATCGTTTCGGTAAGATCCGCTAAGTCCCGCTTGCCGAAGAACGACAACGGCAGCTCGCGCAAACGTTCAGCCAGGCCAATTCGTTGTTTTCCGCTCTCGCGATAGGTTTTGCCGTAGGTGTAGTCATATTGGAACCAGTGCGCTGTCCAAAGAGCAATGGCGAACACAACAAGCCCTATCGCATACGGCAGCATATCAGGCAAGGGCTCACCTTGCGTGAGTGCCCTGACAAGCTGATCCATCAAAATAAAGAAGAACCCGATGCCGAACATGGCAACGATGTTCACCACCACGGTCCAGAAAGCGCCAAGACGGACGTTTTTTGCGCCCTCGTCAGTGAGCGCATACTTCTCTTTCATGCTCATCATCGCGCGCCTCCTTCTAACGCAGATGCTTCGCCCACGACCGCAGCCCCATCCTGAACCGACACATCGGACTTGATGCGCCAAAGCGCAGCGTGTTGGTACTCTTCCCACATGCGTGCATAAAGTCCGCCGAATGCAACGAGCTCGTCGTGCGTACCCTGTTCTACAGCGCATCCGTCGTCGATGACCACGATCTTATCGGCGCCTACCACCGTGGAAAGTCTGTGCGCGATCATGAGCACGGTGCGGCCACGGGCGAGTTCGGCAAAGCCTTTTTGAATGAGCGCCTCGTTTTCCGGATCGGCGAAGGCGGTCGCCTCGTCGAGTACCACGATGGGCGCCTGCTTGCAGATGGCGCGAGCAAGCGCGATGCGCTGTTTCTCGCCCCCGGAAAGATGGATGCCAGCCGTTCCCACCACAGTGTCAACGCCGTTGGGGAGCTTAGCCAAGATGTCGTCGCATTGGGCGGCAGCGAGCGCGGACATCACGTCTTCGCGCGTGGCATCGAGGCGCGCCGCAGCGACGTTCTCGTAGATGGACTTCTTGAACAGTCGGTTGTCCTGGAACACGAAAGCGATGCTTTGCATGAGTTCATCCGCATCGATCGCACGCACGTCAATGCCGCCGATGCGCACCGAGCCCGCAGCGACGTCCCAGAAGCGCGGGACCAAGCTTGCCGCCGTGGTCTTGCCGCCACCGGAAGGTCCCACCAAGGCAACCGTCGCGCCTTGAGGAACCTCGAAGCTCACGTCGGACAAAGCGTCACGGTCTGCGCCCTCGTAGCGGAAGCTGACATGATCGAAGGCGATATCGTAGACGAACGGAGTTTCGGGATGTTCGGGTTCGGCAAGGATCGGCGAGTTCAGAATGTCGTACGTCCTCTTCGCTGCATCAGAAGAGATTTCAAACTCTTCCATTACGAACATGAGGCGCGTAACGGCTGTGGCAATGATGGCGGAGAAGATCGCATAAAACGCGAAATCAGCTATGAAGCCCGCGAACGCGGCGAAGCCTTCCGCCTGCGCACCTGGCGCGAGAAAGATGGCCACCGGCACAAGGAAGATGGCGACGCCCGTGATGACGGTGAGCGCTGTCACCTGCGGCTTGGCGCATGTCTTCACCGCATACTTCTCGGCCATTTCCGAGTATTCGATTATGGCGTCGTGGAATGCCTTGAACGAGTAGACAGTCTGCTGGAACACCTTCACGACGGGAATGCCGCGCACGTACTCCGTTCCGGCCTTCGACATGTTCACCTGCGCCTGCATGTAGCGCTGCATGAAGTGAGCGTTCTTGCCGCCCATCATGGCAAACATGCAAGCGATAGATAGGATCGCGGACATCAGACATGCAAGCCCCATGCGCCAGTCGAACACGAACAGCGTGACAACGAGGCCTAACACCATGGCGAGCGAGCCCGCCGTATCGGGCGTCTTGTGCGCAATGAGACCTTCGGTGGAGCCAGCACACCCGTCGATGACGCGACGAAGCGCACCCGAAGCGTGCGTGTCGAAGTAGCCGAGCTGCACCTTCATGAGGTGGCTCAGGCAGGCTTTGCGCAAGTTGCTCGCCGTATGAAACGCGCACGCATGGGTGCAGAGCAGCGCGAAGAAGTACAGCACAAGGCTCACAAAGGCCAGGAAAAACGCAAGCCAACCATATAAGGCGAGGTTTTCCGCTGCCGTCCAATCAGGGGCAACCGCGATGAGGTCGCGCGCGACGAGCCAGATGCAGATATAAGGCCCAAATGAAAGCAGCATAGCCACTGCCGACAGAGCGCACCCGAAATAGAGCAGCCAGCGCTTGCGCCCCGCGAATCCGAGAAGATAGGCGAATCCCAGCTTGCTTGACGGCTCACTTGCGTTGTCGGAGGGAGATACGGGCGCCTTCAGAGATGATTCCCGAAACGATTCATCATGTTGCATATGAGCAAACTCCTTTCAATACACCAGGAAGATCCCTTGAGACGCGACTGGAAAGACATCAGCCCATCCGCGCAAAGCTGGCGGATACGGGGAATTAAATCTCAGATAGCGCACTCGCACGAAACTCACGTGGCGTGAAGCCTGTCGCTTCCTTGAATGCCGAAGAGAACTTGGATGCGTTCGCATAGCCAACCGATAGGGCGATCTCGCCGATAGACACATCCGATTCGCGCAACATGCGCGATGCTTGAGACATGCGGTAATGCACGAGATAGGAATGAATGCTCATTCCGTAAACCTGTTTGAAGCAAGTCTGCATGCTTACGTACGGGAAATCGAATTCTTCAGAGAGTTGCTTGAGCGTCTTGGTCGATCCGAGGTCGCGCGTGATCGACTCTTGGATGGCATGCACCTTCTCGATCTGCGACTTGCGAAGATACAAGTCTTCTCCAGCGTTGCTCGAAGACGAAAGCGAATCCAAGAGAAGCAGAAGCTCAAGCAACTTGATCCTCAGATACGTTTCGCGATGGGTATCCGGAGCTGTGTATATCTCGGAGAAAACGTGATCGAGCGCTGACACCCCCTGCTTCACCACTTTGTAGTACGAACTGCGACAAAAAGCAGCTTGGATACGCTTTATATCGACCGAAAACCCGCTGAGAACACCCTGGTTGATGCATTGCTGGGCGACATCAACCTCAAACGACGCAGTGATGCCCCGGTAATACTTCAGAGGAAAGCTAAAGTTGCCCGAGTGCATCTTGTGATCGTCGATGCCTATATCGCCGGCACCGAGGAAGAGGCTTTCGTCTTTTGCTGTATCCCACTCAATCCGACCCTCGCGACAGTAGCTCAGACAAAGCATCTCGACATTCCCCTTGAGCCTGAACGTTGATTGCGTGGAAGCCACCCCAACAAAGTCGTGAAAACTCAACGTCATCCCGGGATACAACTCGTACATGGTCATGATTCCCTGACCATCTTCGCACGTGACACGATAGGTGTGCATGATGCCGTTGTGGTTTATGCACGCTACATTCTCGCCCAGATTGACATAGCTGTTGATCCCGTCCACTTCGCACCTTTTCTAAACTGTGTCCGAATAATTATCTAAGCCATTCTGAATGTAGGGATATAGCCGAGCATGGCCACCGCCATACAGATAATGAAATAGATCGCACTGAAAATGCCTACGTTGATGAGGTCCTTCAGTTTTATCCCCTGCTTCGCTCTCTGACCTTCCAAAACAACCTGCCTTTCAACGGTGTTAATTGTGACTAACTTTTTTATGCGATGTTGAGCAATTCCTGTTAACCCATTCGTTTTTCAATGCCCCGTTCGTATCAATCGTTCATTAACAAACCATCGTAGAAACGAAGCGACGACCCCTCGCTGAACCGTCGTCAGAGAGGATGAGAGAGGGCGAGAAAGCCGTGAGCTTACTAGGCTTGTTTCTAGACTCCTTTCCCGTTAATGAACGCATTCGTTGTGAAAAAGTTTAATAAGGATAACTTATTTTGGATACTGCCAGCAAAAAAAGTCCTCAAGAAGACTGAGTTTAGGAAGAGCGAACGCAAAAGCAAGAGATGCAAACATAACCCAAAATGCGAAAAAGGGATGGCACCCTCACGCTGGAGGGGACAATGATCATATCGGTGCATTTCGTACCGCTGGCTCTCCTATTTCATACCGCTGGCTCTCGTTCAAAAGTTATACCAAGGAAACATTAAGTATGCTAAGGCTAACTATTGAGGACTAAGGGGAGTTGCGAAGAAACGCAAACGGCCGGAAAGGCGCTCCTTAATCCAACAGACAAAGACACATTCAATTTTAGGAGGTCATCATGCATCCCGGATTATTGGTCGTCGGAGGTTTTCTTCTTGGGACCGTTGGCGTGAAAGCTGCGAAAAGCCGTCCAGTTCATCAGGCATGCGTGCGTGCGACGGCATGTGGACTTGAGTGCAAGGGCTACGTCGAGCATATTGTGGACGAAGCAAAAGCCCAGTGCGACGACATCATGGCCGAAGCGAAAGTGCTGAGAGCCGAAGAGGATGCCGCGCACGACGTCGGCGACATGATCATTGAAGAAGCTGCAGAAGAATCGAAAGAACCGGAAGAATAGCGAGCGGATCGTGCGCTGTGTCATCAAGCACTCCCTACCCGGACGCCTGCGTTTGCAGCTGCCCCGCAACTTGACCGACCATGAGGCGATGGCGCTCGAGGAAACGTTTCTTGAGATGACTTTCGTTCGCAAAGCCACAGCATACCCTCACGCAGCCAGCTTCGCCGTTGAGTTCGAGCCAACGAAATCATCACGCAACGCCGTCGTGGGACGTATAGCGAAGACCACCTTCGCCGAATTGAACGCATGGCGCCCGAACGACGCTTTCGCACTTGCACCGCGCAGTCGCGAGCTGTATGCGAAACTAGCCAACCTTACGGCATGGTTCATCCTTCGCCTCTTCATGCCTAAGCCGTTGAAAACCATCGTGTGGTTTCGGCGCGCCCTCCCCTTCTGGAAGGCAAGCCTTGGATCTCTGCGCCACAGACGACTCGATGTGCCCGTGCTCGACGGCGCAGCTATTGCCATGGGCTTCACACAAGGAGCAAGTAACGCTGGTGAAACCATGCTTCTGCTGCATGTGGGAGAGATCCTGGAAGACTACACCCGCAAGCGCTCCGAATCCAGTTTGGCACAGTCGCTGCTGGGCATTCCCACTACGGCAAGAGCAAACCGCAACGACGTAGAAGTGGAAGTGGATCTTTCCGACCTGCAGATCGGCGAGCACGTAATCGTGCGCACCGGCGATGCGATGCCCGTTGACGGCACCATCGTGTCCGGCGAAGCGATGGTGAACCAGTCGTCGCTGACCGGCGAACCGCTACCCGTCATGCGGCAGATGGGCGACAGCGTGTATGCCGGAACCGCCGTGGAAGAAGGAGAGATCTGCGTGCGCGTGACCAGCGACCCTGCGCAAAGCAAGATCAACTCGATCCTCGCCATGATGCAAGACACGAACGCTGCGAAGTCGTCCGAACAGAAACGCATCGAAAACATAGCCGACAAGCTGGTGCCGTGGAACTTCGCGCTAGCGGGCGCAGTGGCGCTGGCAACGCGCTCGCTCTCGAAAACGGCGGCGTGCCTTATGGTTGATTACTCATGCGCGCTCAAGATGTCCGGTGCCATCGCCGTCATGGCCGCACAGCGCGAAGGTGCACGACGTGGATTTCTGGTAAAAGGCTCACGATATTTCGACGCCATCGCAAAAGCCGACACCCTCGTGTTCGACAAGACAGGTACGTTGACAGCCGCCACACCTGCGGTGCACCACGTGGAACCGTATAACGGGTTCTCGCGCAAAGAGGTACTGCGTCTTGCAGCTTGTCTCGAAGAGCACTTCCCGCACCCTGTCGCACGTGCCGTGGTAAACGCCGCACTAGAGGAGCACTTGGAACACCGCAAACTACACTCCGACGTCGAGTACGTGGTCGCCCACGGCATCGTAAGCTCTCTCGAAAACGGCAAGCGCGTGGTTATCGGCAGTCAACATTTCGTGCTGGAAGACGAAGCGGTCCAGATTGACGCACAGCAACTGGAGCATATTCACGGCTTGGCGCTTGGAACGTCACCGCTGTTTTTGGCAGTCGACCATCAGCTTCGCGGCGTCATCTACATTGATGACCCGTTAAAAGAAGAAGCGCGCAGCGTCGTTGAGAACCTGCACGCCGAAGGATTCCGGCGCGTGATCATGTTGACGGGCGACGCCGACCGCACCGCGCGACGGATCGCCGAAGAGGCGGGCATAGACGAATACCACGCTGACCTGCTACCCGAAGACAAGCATCGATTCGTTCGCAAATTACAGGCAGAAGGTTGCAAGGTGTGCATGGTGGGTGACGGCGTCAACGATTCGCCCGCCTTGGCCACAGCCGATGTGTCAATCGCCATGTCGGCTGGATCTGCGGTCGCGCGCGAGGCGGCAGACATCGCATTGACCTCCGATGACCTGCATTCCATCGTGTACTTGCGTACATTATCCCGCACCTTGCAACGACGCATGAATCGCGGATACCGCTTCGCAATCGGATTCAACAGCCTGTTGCTGGCCCTGAGCATTGCAGGTGTCCTTACGCCGCAGCAATCTGCGCTCTTCCATAACGCGTCAACCATTGTGCTTTCAGCGGCAAGTGCGTGCCCCTATCTGTCCGCCCCAAATGGGACAACGGAGCGTTTTCATACAAATGCCCCACGGTGACGGTAAGAAACGTTGTCGACCGGGCTAGGGCCCGTGATCTGGAACTTGGCTTCTCCGATCCTCTTTTAGACAATCCCATTGCTATCTTTCAAGATAGTATCTATCTTTAATAATAGTACTAGTCGCAACTTCGCCTTTGAATCATACTTCATATCGATCACGCACGTAAGGTTACTCGGCATGCAAGATCGAAAGAATCAGACGTGGACGGCATCTTGTTGGCGAAGGGCTCGCACATCGCAATCCAGTGCGCGCTCAAGAAGTTCGCCAAGATCGTCGAAGAAGTCGGCGGTGCCTGGGATGCAGGCAAGGCGCTGATGTAGCCTGCTCGATCGCCAGGCGCATTTTTAACCCCCGTACCATCTTTCTAGCAACGGAAGACAGTACGGGGGTTTCTTGTACTTGAAGGCTACGACATACACACCCTGACGTGCCAGTGCCGAATTGCCGCCCGCCGCTGTCATCACCTGACGCGCGAGATTGAATCCTTGATGGCCGAGACGAAATCCCTGGACTTCTCAATATGGATCCCGTGACCGCAGTCGAACCGAACGAGCTCGCAGTCGGAGATAAGCCCCAAGCACTTCGCAAGGTCGTCTTCATCGAGCGCGGCGAAAAGAACGCCGTCGTCAGACCAATCCGTCTTCGCCTTCATGAACAGGGCCGGGCACCTGATTTCACTAAGCAGCTCCTCGTGGGGAATCCCGCAGTGGAAGCTGTCGTCGTAGAACGCCTCCCCGAATCGCGGATCGTAGCTCCCCATCCCAACAAACGCCGCCAAGGCGGTCTTTGGCCAGAAGGGGACCTTCAGGTCTTTCTCGGGATGCTTCTGCAAAAACTTTCTGGCCGACGCAATGCTTTTCGGACGCATCTTCTCGCGCGTCTTTTCCGGAAAGAATCTCCAAGCGTACTGGTTCTCGAAGTAGAACAACACGAAGCTCTCATCCGCCGGGCCCTGCAGGTACTCATGGCATATCGACGAGAGATCCAGATAGTTGAACGTCTTTTTTCTTCGCTCGCCCTGGCACGAGAAGAAGGGCGGGTCCTCAAGGATGAGCAGTTCGCACAGCTGCGTCTTCCCGGCGGCGTATGCGGCGATCAGCCCGCCCGATGAGTGCCCGAGCAGCGCACACGGCCTGCCGACCACATCCTCGATGAACCTCACGAGGGCGTCTCCCAGCGAGACGATGTTGTACAAGCTTGGATCGTGGGCGCTCTTCCCATGCCCAAAGCAGTCCACGGCATACACGGTGAAATCTTTTGACAGCGGCCTGATCACTTTGTCGAAGCTGTGCTGATCGGTGCTCTGTGCGTGAACGAGGACCAAGGAGCGCGCGCCACCTTCGTGCCTTGTGAAAGAAAGCGCAGGCTGCCCAGCCTTTTCTTCGATACTGCGCATTTTGCATCAGAGCTCCTGGAAGACAAGGTCACTGACGAGCAGCTTGCCGGCGGGGCCGAGCTTCACGGAGATGAGTCCTCTGCAGGCGTAGCCCTTGTTGTCCATGGCGTAGATCCTTTCCTTGGATCAGTCAGAAAGCCTCTCGTTCACGGCGCGTCCGTAGCTCTCCAGCATGGCTGCCGCGTCCTCGATGCGCTGGAGCGCAAGCCCTTGCGACTCGTCGCCCAACACCAGAAGCTCGCTTCCGGCATGCAGTTCGAAGATGTCGCGCGCCTTCTTCGGGATGACCACCTGGCCGCGCTCGCCCATGCGAACGACGCCGAAGATGTGCAGGCCGCGAGGGGCGACGGGGTACCCGACCTGCTCCTCGTCGTGGTGGACGAGCGCGTCGAGACTCACGCCGAACAGCTGCGCGAGGCGCGTCGCGTTGTCGAGGTCAGGGACAGCAGCTCCTGCCTCCCATTTCGCGACGGTCTGCCGAGCCACGCCTATTCTCTGGGCGAGCTCCTCTTGCGTCATGCCAGAGCGCATTCTCAGCGAAAGTATGTTCTGACTGATCATATCTTTCATACCTCCAAGCTCAGTATATTTTGACTCGACATGCTTATCCACCATGTCAGAGTGGCACATCTCATATAGTATTGTCACGCCTAGGTGACATACCTCGTGCATTCTTGAGGATAGGAGCTGATCGGCTGTCTCCCGCTGGAGATCAGCCGCTTTGAAGATGTCGCATCGCGGACCTCTTGAAGCGCCTTGGCAGCAGGGTATAATCAATCTACCAGAGATGAAAACACAGTCCCCGTCGGGTAGTCGTGGGCGTGCGGTTCTGCCGCATCAGTAACCTGCCTCCTTGGTTGTCCCTTCTCTGCATGGTCTGTCTACATAAAGGAGGAAGCGTCCATGCAGATCAGCGTGTCATCCACCCTGACCATATATCACGACGGCCAGTTTTGGGTGGGCATCGTCGAGCATGTCGAAGACGGAGGGTTCGGAGCTGCCCGAATCGTGTTCGGCGCGGAGCCGTCGGACGAGGAGGTGCTCCGATTCGTCGTAGAGAAATGGCAGACGTTGTCGTTCCGAAATGACCTGGATGCCGACCCGAAGCCGTTGGCGAAGAACCCCAAGCGCCGCATGCGAGACGCGGCGAAGGCGCTCAAGAGGCCAACCATGAGCACCAAAGCGCAACGCGCTCTCTCGCAGGAAAGAGAGGCGCATAAGAAAGCGGCGGCCCACCGTCGCTCTGCCGAAAAAGAGCAATCAGAGGACAGACGCTACGCACAGCGCGCTGCCAAGAAGAAGCTGAAAAGGAAAGGCCATTGAAGACGGGGGGTGTTATGGGCGAAACGCCCTGTTTCCGAGTCGCACAATGGCCCAATCGATGGCCTTCAGCACATCGGGGTCGTCAATGCAGGCTTGCGCCGCGCGAAGCACTGGAAGGTGACGCGGGCGGGTTGCGGCGGCAGCGGGTTGCGACGCGGGCAGGGTTGCGACACGGGCAGGATTGCGACACGGGCAGGATTGCGACGGCAGCGGGTTGCGGCGGTCGTGCTCTATTTCGGATGCTTCGCCTTCCGCGTCGAGCCCGGGGCTTCGTCCGCTCCCCCTCTTCATTTGACCCTCAACTCAAAGGCATCTTCGCTCCGCTCTATCCTCCACTCCGTTTGCGCCACCGCATTCGCCAGCTGCCTGTCGTGCGTCACCAGGAGGATTGCGCCGGGAAAGCCGACGAGCATGTTCTGGAGAGCCTCGATCGAGCCGACGTCAAGATGGTTGGTCGGCTCGTCAAGCACGAGGAAGCTCGGGTCTGCGACGAGCTGCTCGGCGAGCATGAGCTTGCGAAGCTCGCCCGGACTGAGGTCATTGCCGTCGAGAAGCCTGCCGGGGTCGGAGTTCAGGCGCGCCACGATGGAGAGGACGTGGCCCCTCTGCCCCTGCGCCTGAGCGCGAAGCAACCGCAAGGCTCCTTCCCGCTCCCTGGGCGAGACGTCTTGGGGCACGTACGCCACCTTGACGCTGTCCGGAACCGATTCGATGACGTTTCGCACCACGAGGCTCTTGCCCGCACCGTTTGCCCCGGTGAGGACCACATGGTCAGCAGGAGATATCCAAAGCTCCGGCACCTTGACGGAGAACTCGCCTGCCCACAGCCGCGTCGCCTCCAAGTGAGCCACATGGTTCGACCTGGCTGTCACTCCAAACTCGCCGATGCGGTGGTCGTATCGCTTCGAGACGGATTTTCCCGAAAGCTCGGATTCGGCCCTGGCAAGCCGCTTGCCCATGGTCGACGACAGCCTCCCCGCGACACCATCCTTGCCGGAGATTACGGCGCGGCCGATTTTCTCGCGCGCATCGCTGTCGCCCTTGCCAAGGCCGCGCTTGCTTCGCTTGCCCTTCTGTCGGGCGGCTTCCTCGCTCCTGCGCCGGGCCTCCGCCTTCAGGCGCTCAACTTCGCGGGCCGCCTTCTCCCGATCCCTCATGGCAGAAGCGCGCTCGCTTGCCGCCTGGCTGCTCGCCTTCGAGTACCCGCCAGGACGCATGGCCCAGCGATCCCCCTCGCACAGCAGGCTCTGGCTCACGAGGGCGTCCAGCAGATCCCTGTCGTGCGAGATGAGGATGCCTATGCCGCCGAACGAGGCGAGGGTTGCCTTCACGACGTCGCGCGTTTCGCCGTCGAGGTCGTTCGTCGGCTCGTCCATGACGAGGACGTCAGGGCGCGCGTAGAGCGCGCATGCGATCTGGAGCCGCTTTCGCTGGCCGCCCGAGAGCGTCTCGTAGCGCCAGAACCAGTCGTCCTCGATGCGCAGCAGCGCCCTTGCCCGTCGGCCTTCCTGCCCCCAGTCAGAAGCGAGGTCGAGGAGGTTCTTCGGTGCTCGGGTCGAATCTTGCTGGCAGTAAGCCGAGAACAGATGCGGGCTCACCGTTCCGGAATCGGGCTCGATGAGGCGCGCGGCAACTCGGGCGAGCGTGCTCTTGCCGCATCCGTTGTCGCCGATGACGCCCGTCCAACCTGACGGGAACGTGACGCTGACGTCGGTGATCGCAGGTGACGCCGTGTTGGGATAGGCGTAGCTGACGTGTGAGAGATTCAGTTGCATGGCGAGCTCCTTAGGAAGGAGGCCGCGCAGGGGTGAGGCACGCGATGTATTGGTTCTGAAGCGAGAAGACGTTGGAGCGATGCGGCACCCTCGAAAGCGCGACCGGACGTGTGAAGTGGTCGTATGGGCGCCCGTAACGGGCATCGCTAGTTCTTCATCTAACCTTACCTAACTCGAAGCGGCGCGCATCCGTTGGCCCCGCCGAATGGCTGACAGCGCGATTATAACATGCAGCTATCCGAACAGCCCACCCGCACTCGCTAAACTTTCTTGGGCATCACTTCCTCACAAGCAGTTGCATCCTCGATGGCCAAAGCCTTGGTGCGACCACCACGAATCCAAGCCCACACCACCGGACCTCGCAGCACCAGGTGCACCAGCAGGGCCGCTAACAGTACCTTGGCCGACAGGGCATGCAGTGGATCCCAGAAGAAGTACCCCGTTGCATACAGACCGAGCGCGGGGAGTACCGTGCCTGACACCATAACGCCTGACACCATGCACACCGCCAGCGACACCAACAGCACAACGTTAAGCGCCAGATACCCCCAGCGACCATGACCCACCAGGCCGCCAGCACTAAGCGCAATGTGCACCGCCATAACCACGAAGACACCAAGCCCCAGATACTCATGGAGCGGGATGCCCGTCATTACCGGATTGGCTGCCACCAGGTACGCCACCAACATGAGCACATCGAGGATCATCTTACGCTTTTTCATGGCGACCTCCTTTCGACAGAACACGCGTGAGCCACCACAGCCCCACCGTCAATGCTACAGGCATGAGAATCCACACGTTCAACGACATATCCGATGCTTGATGGTAGCGTCCCGTAAGGGAATCCCACGCATGGCACTCTGTCGAAGCACAACTGGTCTCCGGGCAGACCATCTCAGTCACGCCATTAGGCTCGGGTACGTCTGCAAACCCATGACACGTACCACTCGCGCACCCAGCCGCCGGACAGACAGACTCAGCCGTAATAGGCTGAATTGTCGATGTCGGTTCCACTGCGAATCCCACTGCCGTCACGCAGACAAGCACCGCCACGACAACCGCGCAGGCAAGCAAAGCTCTTTTCATAACATGAGCCCTTTCATTACGGAAAGACCCGCGCCGGGAGGGGGGAAGGCGCGGGTCTTTCCATAAAGAGAGTTACTTGGAGGCTACGTCTTCGGCCGGGCGAAGCGGCAGAAGCTTCAGACCCAAGAAGAACACCAAAAAGCCCAAGGCCACCACACCCAGCGCCACACCAAACTCAAGCGGGGTGGGCCAGTACACAAGCTGGCCATAGATGCCCGAAAGGCCCGACTCCCAGGAGACGTGCTGCATAGACGTGATCGCGCTGGGATAGTCCAGGTTGGCAATCTGGAAGCCGCCCACAAGCAGCTGCACGCGCTTGCAGAAGATACCGATGATGGCCAGAAGCGACGCAATCACCAAAAGCACGTTGGTGCGCAAGCTCGGCGCAAGGCAGATGACGGCGCACGCCGCGCAACCGATGATCTCAATCCAGAAGAAGGGCGCCAAAGGACCAGACACCAGCATATCCACCACTTCAAGGCCCGATCCTGCGGGGAAGGCCTCGGTGAGCAGATCGCAGCCGAAGAAGTACAAGTCAACCAGCACAAAAGCGCCCAAAAGCTTCGCGAGTTTCACCATATAGGCCTGATCGAGCGCCAGATAGCCCGCGCGACGCAGCGCCATAACTGCACAGATTACAAGCGCCGTGCCGCATACAAGCGCGGAAGACACAAACCACGGTGCCAGAAGGGCTGTGTGCCACATCTCGCGCCCCTGCTGCAAGCCGAAGATCCAGGCGGTCACCGAGTGCACCAGCACCGCGCACACCAGCGCGATCACGCTGATCACGCGCAGGGCAGTATGCGACACCTTACCCTTCTCGGCTGCCAACTGCGCCCACAGGTATACGCACGAAAGGATAAGGTAGGTGCCAATCACCACGATGTCCCACATGAGCGGGCTTCCTAGGTTGGAATACACAAACAGCTCCCACACGCGGAAAGACTGGCCCAGATCCACCACCACAAAGCCGATAGCAGCCACCGTGGCGGCTATCGAGGTCATGACGGCCACCTTAGATATTCCGCCGAAGCCCTGAATGCCAAATGCCTTAGGCACCGAGCTTATGATGAGGCCACCAGCGGAAAGCCCCACAAGGAACATGAAGCAGGTGATGTAAAGGCCCCACGAATCCAAGTTGCGCATGCCGGTCTGAACCATGCCACCCGTAAGCTGCATCGCCCACAGGGCCAAGCCCGCCACCACAAGCACCGCTGACACGGCAATGCCAATGGTCAGCGCGCGGCCGCCCCACTGCGGCTTCTTCTCGACTTTGGGCGCGAAGGCCCCAGACGGCGTCGCCGCCGAAGTTTTCTCAGTCATGACAATTCTCCTTAGACGCTACACCAGGTAGTAGACGGAAGGCTTGGTACCCTCTTCCGGAAGTAACTGTTTGTACTTGCGCTCGCGAATGAGGCGAGAGACCTCAGAATCGGGATCGTCAAAATCCCCGAAGTGTCGAATACGAGCGGGACAGACCTCAATACACGCCGGCTGCTCGCCTTTAGCAAGACGATGCCAACACATGGTGCATTTCTCCACCGTATGTTTCTGATGTGTCGGAATATCGGTTGCGCCCATTGCTTGCCCTATAGCATATTTGGGCTCCTCCCAATTAAAGGAACGAACACCGGTATAGGGGCAAGCCGCCATGCACATACGACAGCCGATGCACTTGTCATAATCTTGACGGACTGCTCCAGTATCAGCGTCTTTATAGGTGGCGCCAACGGGACAAACCTTGACACACGCCGCATTCTCGCAGTGTTGACACATTACAGGCGCATAATCCATTTCCAGGTTTGGATAGGTGCCACCCGGGGTGTCTTTTTCTTCGCCGCCTATAGTGAGAATTCGGTTCCACCAGATATTGTCCGGAAGGTTATTCTCTACCTTGCAAGCAACTGCGCATGAATGACAACCAATGCATCCTTTGCTCTCGACGACGTAACCATAGCGGGTCATTAGTTATCATCCTCTTCCCATAAACGAATGTCACAAAGCACGTCCATAAAATTATTGCTTACCGAGTAGACGTTGAAATCTGTTGAACTTAGGCAAGACCAACCGCCTTTTTTATGCTGATACATTTGCCATCCTTTGGGATAAAGCAATGTGCCAGGCCTTACTGCTTCCGAATAAACCACTTTGGCAACTGCGGAGCCTCGATCATTGAAGGCTTCTGCATAATCACCATTCTCTAATCCTTTTTTCTTGGCATCAATCGGATTTATCTTAACGATGGGCTCAGGGTCAATCTCGCGCAGCAGGGGCGTGCTGAACCACTGCGAATGAACCCTATACCGGGGACGCTCGCTGATGAGGTAGAACGGATATTTCTCATACAATGGGTTTTCTGGCCAAGCTTCTAGCGGCGGCTCAAAATAGGGTAAATGCTCTCGCGCTTCTTGCTCTTCAGTTGGAATCTTCGTTGACGCAGCGCGTACTGCCGGTGTCTCACGATAGAATTCAAAGCGTCCGCTTGACGTGGGAAATTGCCCACCTTCATAAGCGATATACGGCTGCTTTTCCGGATCTCCCGGAATGAAGCGAACTTCTTTCCGCTCGCGAATAGAATCAATATCGGAGCCAACCATTTTATTGATATCACCGCTGAAGAGGGTTTCCAATATCTCTTCATTTGAGCGGGTAAAATACTCCCCGAGCCCCAAGTATTCAGCGAGTTCCGAAAGGATCTGCGTGTCTGGCTTGCACTCATTGGGCGGCTCAATTGCTTTCTCGTTGTAGTTGTATGCGCATGTCTGGCCAGACGTTGCTATTTCTTCATGTTCAAACCATTGCGCAATCGGAAGAACCATATCTGCATATTTCGCTGTATCCGTCATAGCGGAATCAGCCACAACTACGTAATCCATATGAGGAATAATAACGTCAGTCCATGCATGGGTGTCAGGATTTGTGCATACTGGATTGGCGCAGTTGATGAAAAGCATCTTTATGTCGTAATCTTGACCCCCGAATTTCTTTTGCTCGCATACATTTTTCAAATCACAACTTGGTATGCTCATGCTTGAAATTGGGCCCAGAGGTGCACTATAGGTGGGATCGCCAATCGTATTTGCAATTCCATAGCCCCAAAACGAACCGTAAGAGGCTCCTGGTTTTCCGAGATTTCCAGTAAGAGCGCATAAGGTAAGTCCAGCGATGGTAGTTTGATAACCGTTGTCATATGCTTGGGGACCGTAGCCTTCATAATGGAACACAGGTCCATTTATGCAAATATTTGCCAGTTCGTAAATTTCGTCAACGGGGATCTCGGTTGTTTCCGAAACCGATTCTGGCGAGTACTCTTTTATCCGATCGACCAAGAGGTCAAATGCTGTTCGGCACTTAATGCCTTCTGCTGTATAAGTGCCTTCGATATCGCAAGGAGTGTTATCGGATACCTGCACTAATGAGCCGTTTGAAAGCACCATATAAGGATCGTAGATTATCTCAACACCAGTATATGGGTCCACTTCGCCTGTTGCTATTGGCTGAATTCCCACATCGCTTCCTCTTAAGAATTTCCCATTATCTTCTCGTACCAAAAACGGTGCTACAGTGTGTTGAGCCAAAAACTCGCGATCCTCCGCTTGTTGCTTTAGTACGATATTCATGAGAGCGAATTTCAATAGCGTGTCGCATCCCGGACGTATGGGCACCCATTTATCTGCCTTTGAAGCTATCTGAGTATAATTGGGGTCGACAACAACTAGCTTCACTCCGCTTTCATGCGCTTCTCGTATGAGGTGCCAGTTTTGAACCTGCGCATCTGTAATGTTTGCCCCCCATACCACTATCGTTTTTGCATTCTTGGTATCAGTGAGTTCGTTTCCATTCCAAATCATCATTCCAAGAAGGGGCGACATATAATTACCAGCAGAACATGCTTGCCCATATTGACTAGCCTGATCAGAACATTGCCCAATATCACTTGCATTTAATACTGCTCGGAATCTTGTATAGGTACTACTAATTGCTGCACCTTGGTTCCCGGAAGCAGTTAAGATGGCTACAGCATTATCACCATAGTTGCCCTGAATTGATTTGATATTCTCAGCAATCTCTTTATATGCCTCATCCCAGCTAATGCGCTCCCATTGCTCATCGCCTCGATTGGTTCCGCTCACCCGTTTCAAAGGATATTGCAGACGTAACGGGTCATAGATTCTTTGCACATGAGACAAACCTCTTTGGCAAATGCGGTCATAGCATGAATTATTGTACGGTGCTCGAGAAGTTTTAGTAACCCTGCCATCGGAAACATGAACATTCAAATGACAGTAGCCGAAACAGTTTGGTCTGCAAACACCCCTAAAGACCTTTTCTTCCTCTACGCCCTTAGTCTCCTCTGCAAATGCGATCTCCCTAAGAGCGCTTCCGCCACCAGCGACTACGGAGGCTCCACCTACAACAGCCGTGGTCTTCAGAAAGCTTCGACGAGTAAGCCCAGCTTTCGAGCTGCCCGCTTTCACCATTTTTCCTCCTCTTATGAGAATGCACAACCGTAGTGCTAGCGAGAAGCTACCTCGCAACAATGCGCCCGCACATCTCTCCGACTCTCCCATCCCTCCATGGGCGAATCCGATTGCTTTTTCGCGGCATGATTAATGGGATTCCAATAATGTCTTTTAGAACCGGCCGGATTCTGTCAAAGCCAGTCTGTCATACTTTGTCATATGCTGTCAAGACAAAATGTAGGGCAGAATATGACAAGATGATTATCATCTGAGAACCACCTGATCAAATTCGTGTTTCTCTATTGAACTGCTTCAAGAACTATTTCAAATCAAGCAAGCAAAAGCTTTAAAACAAATATTTGTTCGCATAATAGAGACAAACGGGGAGCGGAAGCTCTCTGCAAACATCTTCCTGACACCAATTCAAAACATGGGTGGGAGATGATGCAGATGAGCGTTTTCCTGGCCTTGGTTCAAACTTTGTTGGCCGCTGCCTCATTAGGGCTAGCCCTTCTTCACAGCCTTCGCGATTGCTTCGGCGGCGTCAGAATCGGTGAAGCCTTCGCTGAAGGCGCTAGGAATTACCAGGGTGCCGCCGGACTGCTTCACGGACTCGTAGGCTAGGTGCATGGTGCGCAGACGCATGGCTTGCGCGTCGTCGGCATAGTTGGTACTAGCATCCTTCAACATGTCAGAGATATCTGCCTCGGCTTCGGCCATAATCATGCGGGCGTTCTTCTCGCGGGTGGCTATAGCCTCGGCAGCCATGGCCTGTTGCAAGTCGCGCGGCACCACAATGTCGCGCACCTCCACGTCGATAACGTCGATACCCCACTCGGAGAGCTTCTCAGTAAGCACACCTTTCAGTTCTGCATCCAACTGGTCGCGGCGGGTGGCAACTTCCGAGAGACTCGCACGTCCGATAGCCTTTCGTAGCGTCGCCTGCGCCATCCACGATACAGCACTCGCGTAATCCTCCACCTCCATAGCGGCCTTCTTCGCAGAGAACACCACCCAGAACACCACAGCATCCACGTTTACGGGAACCAGGTCGGCCGTGAGGGTTTCCTCGGCGCCGAAGTAGGTAGCTATCACGCGCTGGTCGATGCGCAGCGAGTAGAACTCGATGACAGGAAAAGTGAACACCACCCCCGGCCCGGCAACGCGGCTGAACTTGCCGAAGCGCATGACCACAGCTTTCTCCCACTCCATGACCAAGTGTACGGAGCTGGCAGCGAGCGCGCCCACCATGACAGCCATCACGAGCGCAGCAAGACCCAGCTCGCCGACAAACGCCTGCCACACCGCCAGCACAATAGCCACCGCCAAAGAGAACACGACGATGGTGAACACCACTGCGCCGTTGCGAGAAGTGCGCCTACGCCCCGTTTCCAGTCGCACGTTCGGCTGAATCGTCCTCGGATCCCGGGAAGTGGACGATATGGCCGCGGCTGACTCCTTTTTCCTTCGCATTATCTACTCCCGTCTCGCGTTCGCGCTTGGCCTTGGCTGCTCCCAGAGCGGCTGTAAACTGGGTATCAATATCTTCCAGCGACAACCCCAGTTCTTGGCAGCGCTGAAGGTACTCAACGGTTACGGCCTCGGCTAGCACGTTAGCTGACACGCCCGGTTTGTCGGACACATCGGCCACGAAAGCGCCTTGGCGACGCTTCGACACAATGTAGCCATCCTCTTCGAGGCTCTGATACACCTTACTCACAGTGTTGTAGTTCACCTCTACTTCGGCAGCCAGACCGCGCACCGTAGGCAGATGGTCGCCGGGCTTATAGAAGCCCGAAGTAATGAGGTAGATGAACCGGTTTTTCAGTTGTAACCAGATGGGAATGGAACTGGATTCATCCAGTTCGAACAAATCCCCAGCTGAGACAGTTTGCCATAGCTTAACCACGTGGAAAAGTCCTCTCTATTCACGCTCACATCTGCACTCGCTGCTGAGGACGATATGATCTCTTGGGTTTTCTCATCTTCTTCAGCCGATACCATTGCAGGGTCTTGCAGTTCCAAATTGCGCTGGGCGGCGGCATCCACAATGGCATCTCGCATACCAACCGCACCCACAAGCACGAGGGCACCCGCCAAAGCGATTGCCACCGCAGGGTAAGCTGTGGCACCCACAACCCAACGGTCGCACACGAAGCAGACCGCCTCGATAACCAACGGGGCCGAAACGCCACAGACAATAAAACCAATCCACCAAGGCAGAGCCGCCTCGCCCGTCATAAGACTTGCCGCCGAAACCTGCACGCCCGGGTGCTCGCTTCCCAGAACGAAGGCCAGAAAAAGGGCTGCTACCAAGGCTTCCACTGCGATAACAGCTACGTCAATGCGGACCACCCAGCTAACGAGGCGCGCCACAGCTCTGTCACCTTCCACAAACAGCGAACCCGCCATAAACAGGGCACATCCGCAGGAAGCGGCTGACAACACAAACAACACCGGCACCCACGCGCACGACCAGAGCCGCATGCCTGCCAACGTTCCCAACAGCAGGCCGACGTACACCGCCACAACAGCGGCTAGCGTAATAGCGACCACCTCTAGCGCCACTACCGCCATGCGTCCAACCCAGGGCAGGTACAGCACTCGCACGAGCACGAGCGCCATCAAGACCACCAGCAGCAACGCCACCGACCAGGCGCCCACGTTCATGAATGTTGTCGGCGGCGCGAGAAAAAGCGATAGCACACGATCGAATCGTCCAAGATCGAGAGCTAGGGACGCCGCCCCCAAAGCCATGGCAACGCACGACGCAATAAGCGTCAGCGCCGTCAAGCGTTCCACCGGGCACTTCTCCGCAACGTCAGTTACCGCATCTATGCCGAAGGACTCGCGCACCATAAGCAAGTCGGCAAGTGAGGTCACCACTGTTCCACCAGCACCAACACCGGCAAAAAACAGATAGGCTATCACCAGCTCTCCGAACACGACGCCCCTTTCGAACACTCTCGCCCGAAGTATGACACAAAAGCTTGTCGTTGTATATGACAGAGTGTGACAGACCTTAATGCAGCTACACAGCAAGTTGCCGCAGATTACAGCAGGCGAAATGCCTCTCTTTTTACGATGCCGTGACCGCCCTGAGCATTCTTGCGACAAGTGCGCCCAGCTCATCCGACGAGAGATCGCAGCCGCGCTCATACCACAGCGTAATAGCGGAAAGGGCCCCGACGAGGGCGAACTCCAGCACATACGGCACCTGGTCGTCCGGTTCGCCCAAGTCCAGCGAGCCTCCAACTGAGCAGATGATGGCATCCGCGATTCTCCTCGAAAACGAGGGATCCCCTTGGGATCCGAGCAAGACGGAAAGTCTCTCTTGGTGCTCCACGTACACATGTCGAACCAATGACGCCGGGTCGTTCGCGTCGTTCTTCATGGCAAGGAGCGCCTCCGCCTGGATAAGGGCTATGAGTTCGTCTTCAAGGGCGTCGAATGCGTCCTGCGCCGAATCGAAGTACTCGTAGAACGTGCTCCTGTGGACCTTCGCGCGGGTGATTATCTCCTTCACGGTCAACCCGCTTGCGCCCTTCTCGACGTAGACGTCCCAACATGCGTCCATGATCCTCTTTCGAGTGGCAGCTCGTTTCTCGAGGTTCTTCTTGGCCATGGCTTTCTTCTTTCCTACAAAACAGCCTGCTGTGTCGGTTGATGTTGGCGGGCAGCGCCCCGATACTATTATCAGACACTATATCGGATTTGCGCGCATGCTTGCCGCGCCTTCGCAGATCCCAGGAAAAGACGGGTGGTTCGCTATGAGAAACTGGATTGCGAAATACAACCTGGAAGTGCTCACGTTCATACTGGGCACGTTCATCGTGTGCGCCGCCGCAATCTGTCCGAGCCTCGATGCGGTTCAGCGCTTCATGCTCGGATTCATGTGGTTGTTCGTGCTGCATGAGTGGGAGGAGGGCAAGTACCCCGGCGGCTTCGTCGACCTTATGGCCGCGAACCTGCTCAAGCGCAAGGTGAGCCAAGAGATCGCGAACCTCTCGCGCATACCCACCATGGCCCTCATCATCGGGTTCACGGTTGTTCCGTTCTTCTTCGATCGCGTTTGGATCCTCGTCCTGCTGCCGGTCTATCTGGGCCTCTTCGAGGGAATCGTCCACGTGATGGGCATCAAGCTGATGCAGCAGACGCGCCCCTACACGCCCGGCATGGTCACCGCGCTCGCGGAATTCGCCCTCGGCGCGGGATGCCTGGCTTATCTGATCGCATTTTGCTCGGTTGCATGGTGGGAGTACCTCGTTGCGGTCGTGCTCTACTTCGCATGCTTCGCCTTCATGCAGAGCCGCCTGACGAAGCTCGTCGGCATGCGGTATCGCGATTTCCCCAAGCTGATGCGGGCGAGGATCAAGGAGCTCAGGGGCTGAGCTAAAAGATCATGAGCTACCAATGAGCCAATGGAACAAGTGGCGAGATGCTATTTGACGCCGCTGTCGGAATTAAGCGCTTCCCAATAATTCGAAGCACAAGCATTTGCTAGTCTCTCAGCTGAGGAAGTTCATTACAAGCAAAGTCATCATGTCCTTCTCTTCGGGCTTTGATTCCGCAATCATGATGGTGGCCGCAACCAATGCGCTATCGCTGATTACCTTCTTTCCCGAATCATAGAGAATTCCGTTTTTGTCAAGGAAATACAAGAAGATAGTTGCAGCTATGCGCTTGTTCCCATCATGGAAGGAATGGTTCTTCACGATGAAGTAGAGCAGGTTGGCCGCCTTCTCCTGTACCGACGGATAGATTTCTCGCCCGTCAAAAGACTGGTATATCGCGCCAATGCTGCTCTTAAAGGTATCATCTTTCTCCACGCCAAACAGGGCGCTTTCATTGCCGAACCTCAGTGCGTCGATCAAACCTCGGCATTCGTCGTAATCCAAAACGTAGACCGCATCACTGCCCTCCGGTTTCTCGATGCGCTGGTGATCGTAGTCGTCAAGAAGGTCAAGAGCAGGAGCATAGCTCTTCACGATCTCAAGCACCTGGCTGGTATCCAAGTCTTCCGCGACTCGCTCTAGCAGCTGCACCGCTTGAGCCAGCTGTTGCAGCCTGCGCCCGTTTTCCACGCGACCTTCAATTATGTACCTGCGCAGCACGTCAGTTGCCCAACGACGGAATTCAACGCCACGTTGAGACTTCACGCGATAGCCGACCGATATAATCACATCGAGGTTGTAGTATCCGACTTGATATCTCTTGCCGTCGCGAGCAGTTGTCAAGGATTTCTTGACGACTGAATCTCTCTCCAATTCTCCCTCTTTGAAGCAGTTGTTGACATGCAAGCTGATGTTCTGCTTAGACGTATCGAACAAGAGAGCCATCTGGTCTTGATTGAGCCAAACGGTTTCGCTGTCCGCCTGAACGTCTAGCGACACCTCTCCGTCGGAAGACTCGAACAGGACGATTTGCGAGATGTTCTCTTCTGCCATACAGCACCTGCTCCCTTTAGATGGATGCGCTGCCCAAAGCAAATGCGCGCCGAGCGCCGCCGAGCAGCTTTCGGCAACAGCTTGACGGCGACACTTGTTTTTTCGAACTCATGTGCAGTAAATAATCTCTCCTTAGATTATATTCGCCAGCAAGAAGCTCGACAGGAAGTCACGAGCATTTTCCACGCCACGAGACGACAAGATCGAAATTCCCCTACACTACGTCAGACTTTCTCGGTCCATAGAGTTCTTCGCGCCCAATGCTATGGCGAACGAACAGCATCAAGCGAGATGCCTTACTGGCGTTGAGCCAGTTGCGATCTTCCTGGAGTGGCAGCAAGGCGTTACATCTCTTCTGACCAAACGCCGAACTTAACTAGCGAAGATGATCTGGCAAGTCATTCCAGGGCTCGCATCTGCTTTGATGGCTGGTCAGCTTGGATAAAACCATCAGGAACAGACCTGCAAGAGAAAGCCGTCCGACGATTGCACGATGAGAATAGAGGCCATTGATCCTGAAGGAGCTCGAAAGCAGCGCCTCGAGAGACAGGCGTTCTTCACCGGTACTTCCTTCGGCAGTTATTTGTCAGCCCCCCGCAAGACACATATATAATGACAGATGGCTCTCTGGGAGGTACCTGAAGGAAAAGAAGCTGTTGCACATGGAAAAGAAAGCGAAGATCTCCGGCGTTGGCTTCAAGCTGATCTGCTCCGTTATGCTCATCGTGCTTCCGCTGCTCATCATGCTTCTCCTTCTGGTCCAGCAGGAGGTTATGGATCTCTCCAAAGAGAAGCTGGCCCTTCAGTCCCAGAGCGGCGCGGAAGCGGTGGGCGTATGGGCGGAGGAGATCCTCGGCGAGCTGGACATCTACAAGGACATGATTGAGCAGGTGGGGATGGACGATCCCCAGGTCTTTGAGCTGATGGGAACCTCCTACCCCGGCCATGAGGCTTACCCTTACGGCCTGTACTGGGGAGACCGGCAGAATAACTACTTCGACTCCTCCGGATGGGTCCCGGATGCAGACTATGTCCCAGCGGAGCGGAACTGGTATTGGGAGGGACTGGCGCGGGATCACTTCGGCTTCGGAGAGCCCTACGTGGATGTGATGACCGGAGAGGTGTGCGTCAGCGCCTCCGCGCGGGTCAACAACAGCCCGGTGGAGAGCGTGGTGGCGGCGGACGTCTACCTGGACTACGCCTCCAAGGTGGTCGCCGACATCACGGAAGACAACATCAGCTACGCTTTCTTCGTTACCGGCCAGAGTCGGATCATCCTGGCCAATTCGGACACCTCCACGGTGGGGCAGCCGCTGAACAGCGAGGAGAGTGCTCCGCTGTACCAGAACGTGGACCGTCTGATTGCCCAGGACCAGACCGGCCAGCATGAAGTCCAGGGAGAAGACGGCAGCTACATCACCAACGTCATCCACATCGAGGCGATGGACTGGTACTTCGTCACCTGCATGAGCAGCAGGGAGGCCCTGCGAAACCTGGACCAGATCATGGTCATCATGGTGGGGACGTCCCTGGCAGCCTGCCTGCTTCTGGTGCTGGTCACCTTTCGCTCAGCCAAGCAGATCGCCCTCATGGACGTCCGGGAAAGAACCGACAACCTCACCGGTCTGCTCAACCGGTCCGGGTTTCGGCAGGCCTTGAAGAACGCGGTGGCGGCGCACCCCGGACAGGGCATGCTGATCATCATGGATCTGGACAACTTCAAGCAGATCAACGACAAGTTCGGCCACCCGGAGGGAGATGTGGCCCTGAGGAGCTTTGCCCGGCAGCTGGACGAATTCTTCAACCGAAGCGGTGACATCACAGCCCGGCTCGGCGGGGACGAGTTTGCCGTCTTCGCAGGGCGCCCCCTCACCGCCGACGCGGCGGAGGGGATGCTGCGCAAGTTCATCGACCGGGTGCGGGAGACCTTCGAGTCGGAGTACCCCGGAGAGGGGCTGTCCGTCAGCGCGGGCGCGTCCTTCATCCCGGAGAAGCTCGTGATCGATGAAATCTACCAGCAGACGGACGCAGCCTTGTACGAGGCCAAGCGAAAAGGGAAAGACCGTTTCCTGATCGTCGACAGAGCCTCATGACGAAGCATCTTGGCAGGAAAGGTTCGGTTTGCCATTAACCGTCTGCTCTGCCAGGCCTCTTGCATATCGTCTAAGTATTTCAACGAAAAGATCCTGGAGGTTGGTTTCGCTCCGAAACTGCGATCACCGCAGAACTCTGCGCGAAACCCTGAGGGAAGACGTCGCTGGCAGCATGATTTCTGTTGATTTCGCGTTCGAAATCTTGACGCAGATCGCCCTATCGCGCTTCGACTTCCGCGATCATCTCATCGCGTGATTCGTTGATAGCGGCAATTATCTCTTCCCTATAAGCCTCTCGGTTCATCGCCTCGTCGGCTTTCACGAAAAGATAGTCCGTCAAAACCCCAACCGCTATGCCACCCGCAGTGCCAACACCGGGAGCAATCAGCGACCCAACACCCGCGCTCGCTGTCTTCAAAAGACCGCGCCTGGCAAGAGCGGTTGCCAGTTTGGATGAGATGTTTTTGAAAACGGGCTTCTCGAGAAGCTTGGCGGTAGATTTACCGGCGATCACACCTCCGACGGTGCCCGCACCAAAGCTCGCTAGCATGCGATCCTTGAATCCAAGCAGTTGACTTGTCGGCTCTGGCGGGGTGGTTAGGCTCTCTAGGTCCATTTCCCTCTTGTCTATAATCAGCCAATCGGGAATATCTGCAATCTCACATTCAGCAAGACTCGCTTTTAGATCTTCCTCGACATCGTTGACGCCCGACGAAAGCTCGTCAAGCTGCGATTGGATTGCCCCTGCGTCTATTCCTTCGTTGATGCGATTAGCAAGTTGCTCACGCATACCGTCCTCGATGGTTCCCGTGAAAACCTGAGCGAGCCTTTCGTAGTCTGCGGTGAGGCTATAGTACCAGTCGAGATAGGCGTCCACATTCGCGATCTGCTTATTGCACGTGTCATTAATCGAATCAATAATGGCCTCGTGCGACTTGCGAGTCAGATCATCGTATTTCGCTACTGCATCATCGTAGATTTGTTCTACAGCTTCAGGGTCGTAGTACTTGTCGTCTATGACCGCAACAACGACTCCCGCTTTGTCGCGAATAAGGCTCTCCGCGAAAGAGTATTCGCTGCTTTGCACTATGTACGCAGCCGACCCCTCCGCATAGAGAAACGCGGCAACTAGAACGATTGGCAGCGCACAGACAGCAGCGATATAGCTAGTCTTCGCCGAATACGAGACGTCTGGGTTTTTAGCTGACTCGATCGGAAGAAAAACGCGCTTAAGCTCGCTGGTCGGGATGAAGAAAATGGCAAGGATGCTAGAAAAGCCGATGAAACCGGCGGCTGCCACAAAGACCCTTGCGGCCAGATATCCTCCAAACGACACTTCTGCTGCCTTAGACAGGCCGAAATCGGTCATGCCATCCGCTAAGGCCCCTAGCTTCCCAGCCTCGGAAAGAAGAACCGATTGGGATTCGGACAAAGGACTGGACGAGCGCAGGAATGCATCCGTAGCGCTGAGGGGCGCGGTACTCGGTTCAAGAGCAGAGCAGATGAGATACCCCGCGCATAGCAGGCCGACTACTATCCAACTTGCGGTATTGGCAGTTATCGCCAATCGATAAGGCGCTTCATAACCGCTGCGCACAACTCGCCCCACAGCGAAGGCCAGAGGACAGAAAACCACGACGGCAAGGCATGCCATGATCCATACGAAAGTCTCCCATTTCGACATGGAGAACAATAGGCTGGCCATGAGGATGGAGGAGATCATGAACGAGACGATTAAGGGGATTTTTCTGCCCTGGTTTAGCCTTGATCTCCAACCCCCGTCTATGTAGGCATGTTGTTTGACCGTGCGCCTAACAATAACGTAATACGTAAACCCGATTGAGACGAAGGCACTTAGAGTCGCCCAGACAATAGCCAGTAAGAATGGATGCATCGCAGGAGCGATCTTCGTCAAGGAAAATAGGACAAACGTGAGAAGTATCGTTTTGGCGAAATAAGAAGGCCATACATAAGGATATTGACGAAGGAGCTTGACAGCTTGTCGTGCCCGACCATCCTCGCAATCTCTGTTTTCCGTGTCTCCAATCGGGATGTTGCTCGACTCGATCAAGTGCTCAGACACACCTCCTCGTATTTATTCCAGCCAATCACCTGGCCCATGGTCAATAAGAGCCCCGTGAAGAGTATCCCGTAAAGGTGCAGAGAGCATTATACCCCAACCCTATTAACCCCATTTTGCATACAGACACAAAGAAAGCGCCGGAGGTGGGTGTCTTGCGCACCGTTCGACCGCTTTGCTAACTACAACCACCAAGCAAATCAAAGCCAAGCAAAATAAGAAGATTGCGTTTTTCGAAGCTAAGGCCCTGAAGCCGATCGAGACCACGCGACGCTAGCACGAGATCGCCAAGCTAATCGAGATCAGAAAAGTACTCTATGCGGCGTCGCTCCTCTTCTGATAACCCTCGAAATATCTCCGCCAGCCCATCGGCATCGCCCCTTGCGAGAAGGTCCATGTACTCCGCCCGTCTCTCGAAGGGAATCACGATGGGAGGAAAGCCGTCCTTCATCAGCCCTTGGTTTATCAGAATGCGCCCAGTCCGACCGTTTCCATCCTCGAACGGGTGAATCCTTTCGAAGCGAATATGGAAGCGCGCTTCTCTTAGAAACGGGCTGGTTTCATCGTCATGGTTGTATTCGTAGACGAGCTGCATCATGAGCTGATTCACCTGATTGGCAGCTGGTGGAAGATGCTCGGCTCCGCGAATCAGCACTCCTGTTCGGCGATATCCATCCAGCTCGTTAATGTTTCTGTTCACATCATGGGCAATACGCTTGATCAGAGCCTCAGTAAGCTGACCGGTCCCCTCATTCATCGCGGTAGCCAGAGCATATTTATGGTTGATGGCCTCGTAGAGCTCTCGTGCCGTTGCCTTCACTTCCAGAGAATTGTCATTCCAGAGAATGGCATATGTCTCCGCATAGGACAGAGTGGAACCTTCGATGGCGTTCGAATGATAGGTGCTGCGCGTGACAAAGTCCTCGAAATAGTCTCGATGTTCACGCATGAACCGCAGAGTGTCCATGGCTTATTTCCATTCGATCGTCGCAGAATTTGTTTTTCATGCTACGCACATCGCTTCGTCCATCTCGTGTCGCTCAATCCTATGCGTGTTTTGATGTTACAGTATCGTTTTGAACTCACCTAAATCAACCGATGAGGCCACCTGACAAGGGAATTAATTCCAGATGCCGATGTCAGTTCTCTGAACTGGTATTTTACTACGCCCTCCCGACATCTGAGTTCACGGCCCAGAAGAAGAGCTTCCGTCTCCCGAAGATTTACTCCTCTGGAATAGTCCAGGAGTAAATTCCGCATAGCGGAGTAAATCACTGACCAGCGCAAACGCGAAACGCTGAGTTCGCGTTGAGTTCAGATTGAGCTCGCATTCTCGATTAACACGAAAGACATTCTTAAATGGTCCGGCAACAATGCCGACAATTTCTCGAGTTCGAACCGAAGACACATCGCAAGACGCTCACCTTGATCTACCTGCCGGATTCGGCCGATAGGTGAGTTCGCCCAGTCTATGATCCGCAGCATCCTCGGCGTCGAGCGACACCCGCCAGCGCGTTGCCCCCGTCAATAGAGGATTCCCCCGCCGAACCTTCCCCCGGGAAGCTCCTCCAGGAGCCTGATCGCCAGGACGCGGTCGCGGGGAGAGGATTTGAGCGAGCTGTTCTTCCTGCGAGTCGAGCTCGGCCAGGAACGCAAACCCGATGCGCACGCGATCGGAAAGCTCCTCCGGCTTGGGAATCGGCACGGCGAGCGCCCCGATGTCCTCCATGTCGAACTCCTTGGAGCCGCGGGGGCGCAGCCACCTTTCCGGGTCGAGCGCCGACTTCGCATGCGCCGGGCCCCAGGCCGCGTTGCCCGCATGAATGCCGTTCGAATCCGTCCAGACCTTGAGGACCGCGAGCCTCCTTACGAGGGCCTTGTCCAGCTCTCCCCAAAGCCGCCCCTGCGAGCAAACCCAGGCGAGGTCGTACATGTCGCGGGCGAGAAGTCGAGCTTCGTCGCCAGGGTGGGCTCGTCGACGAAGCCATTCGAGAACGTCACCGACCACTTGCCTCTGCGCTCCGTCACGCCGTAAAGGAACGGGCCGATCTCAAGCCCGTCTACCGACGCCGCGAACGAGAGTGCGACATCATCGCGATCCTGACCGACCTCGGTACTGCGAAGTCGAGGTCCAGCGAGAAACGGCCCTCGTTGCCCGCGTAGAGCTTGCGGATCGCCGTGCCGCCCTTGATGGCGACGCCGTCCAGCATCCCCCCGTCGTGGAGGTGACGCAGCAGCAGATCCTGGGCGATGTCGACGACCGCGGCCTCGCGTCCTTGCGCGCCGGCGTTCCTGGGCGTGTGGCGCGCTATGTGGCCGGGCTGGATGTTGATGTTATATTCTCCTGTCATAGAGCCCTCTTCATCTCGCGGGGGTCGAAGGGCAGGGTAGCGTCGGACACCTGCCACCTCTCGTCGTTCCTCTTCGCCGCACCTGCGCCGAACCGCGTCTTCGAGCGAGGAGGGATCCCCTCCATGATGGCGTCGGCGACGTCCGGCCGCATGCCCTGCAGGAGGTACCCGGTCCGGACGGCAGCCGCGCGCGGACGGCCTTCCAGCTCCTTGAGCATGGTCGCGGCATCCAGCTCGTACGCGACGTCGGGCAGCCATTCGGCCACCCCCTGCCACGACCTCACCGCGCTCGGGCGCTGAACCATGTGCACGACGATGCTCTCCGGAGCGAGCGCGGCGACCCCCTTCGCCGTGGCTGTCGGAACGTTCGGCCGGTACGTGCTGGCGCACACCCCTTCCGGAACCGATGCGGGGGCCTGCTCGAACGCCGCGTCGAGGACCGCCGGCGCCCTGTCGGCCAGCCCGAGGGCCCATGCGGCGGTCTGGGAGGCGAGGGCGAACCGTTCGTTCGCGCGGGCGGCGGCGAGCGCCTTGAGAGGGAGCAGGGGGTCCGCGCTCGAGTACGCGCCCGCGAGCTCTGCCGGCGCGAACTCCCACACGCCGCGCTGCGTCGTGGGCAAGAGCCACCCCCGCTCGCGTAGCCGGGAGGCGACAACCTTGGCGGGAGTGCGAATGCCGGCCCTCTCGCACAGCTCTGCAAGCTGGGATGTGGTCACGAGCTGGGGCCGTTCGAGTTCGAGCTCCTCGAGCACTCTGGAAAGCCCCTTCGGTATGGTTCGTGCCATAAGCCCTCCATCAGTAACCCATATAGATACCAATATAGCAGAAACAGCACGACGCTTGGGTAGTTTGCCAAAAAAAGCCTGCCTCTGCAAGAATACGCAAGCTCCAGCATTCTCCATACTGCGCCTGAAAGAAACTTCCCCCCGGCTCAGGAGCTGAACATGGCCCTTGGCCGAATGAGATCACCAATCGCGGCCTCAGGCCCACTCGACTTCGAGCCTTATAGGCGAGCGGTCGGCGAGCTGCCGGTAATCAGGCCCGAGCCAAAGCGGCAGCTCCTCCTGGCGCACGATGAGCGGCATGCGGTGGTGGATCGGCGCCATGTCGGCGTTCGCCTCGGTGGTCACCATGGAGAAGCTGCCGCCCCTCCAGGTGCAGCCGATGAGGATGACGTTTTGTCCCGGCACACGAAACTCGTACTGGCGCTTGACGGGCCTGCCGGTCTTCGGCGAGGGGTAGGTCTCCTCGCGATGCGTCTCGAAGAACGCTCTCACCGGGATGACGCAGCGGCGATGCTCCATGGAATCGCGCCAGGTGGGCTTTGCGGCGCTCTCGATGCGCGTGTTGAACACGACGCCGGGCTTCCATGGTTCCTCGAACCCCCATGAGAGCTCGCGGGCGGAAAGAGATTCGGAAGTGAGGGCGGGAGGCGCAAGCGACGTGTCAAACTCGGGGACGATGAGCGGAGCCGTCGACTTCGGGTAGGCCTGCAGTCTTCGGGCAGGCCAGTCCGGCTCGACGTTCACGGGCGAGTTTATCTCGATCTCCCGGATGACCTCGAGCACCTCGTCGAAGGTGAGTATGACGCATCTTCCGCACATGGCATACATGATACCAGCGCCGTCAACGGGAGCCGCCGACCCGATGCGGGCCGACGGCTCCCAGGGGTGCCTACCTGCGCGGCATGATGCGGGCGACGCCTTCCTGCACGTAGTTGTTGCAGTTCCAGGAGTAGTCGCCGTCGTGGTCGTAGCGCGCGACGTAGGGGACGCCGGCCATGTCGGATCCGTTGCGCACGCCATCGCCGAAGCCGACGACCGGGTACACCTTCCACGCTGACTCGTAGTCGCGCATGTACACGAGGTCTCCGACGCGGACGTCGGAGACGGGGACCTCGACGGAGTCGAGGAAGGAGCCGAGCCGAAGCTCGGGGGGGCATGGACTTATCGAAGATTCGCAGCATGTCGTCGAAGTCGTGTTCGTGCTGCTCGCGGGACGCGGGGAACTCGTGCCAGCCCGTGGCGTCGCAGTCGTCGCCGAGCTCCTCCTCGATGCGGCCGACGATCCTCCAACCGTCGATGACGTAGACGCCGTTGTCGCCCTGGTCGCCGAGCCGGTCGAACCGGTCGATGCCCACGCTTAAGGAGCCTCCGAAGAAGTTGCCCATGACCTGCGCCATCCGCGCCCATCCGTAGCTGTCCTGGCTCGGGGGACGGTATCCCTGGAGCTCGCAGCACTTGAGCAGCGGCTTCACCGTGTCGCGACCGCCGTTCCAGTGCAGGTAGAGCGCCAGATCCTTCTTCGGCGTTGTGATGACTGCCCGATTTCCCATTGTGAAGACCTCCTGATCGTCTCGGCGACGGCCCTTTGCTCATCGCCTCGTTGACAGACGGCCCGCGCGGGTTCCGCCAAGCTGCAAGGAAGAAGCACGTGTCTTCGCAAAGGGCGAAGGCCCGCAACCTGCGCAACGACGTGGATCAATAATTCCCGCTTGCGCGGGTTTTGTGCAGGACATGGGCGCCTTGCGGCGTGTGGCGGATTCCGTGCGAGAGTTGCCTGACTAGAGGCGTGACGAAGGGACTCGAACGTCTGGAGGTCTCCGGAACGGGCGGCAGGGCTTTCGAACAAGAAGAAGGCCAGGGCGCGCCCCGCAGGAAGAGGCTCGGCGGCCCAGGCCGGGCAAGACTTCGCTGCTGGGAGCCTCAAGGTGTGAGCCCGTCCGCCACGATCTCCTCTACGAACCAGCGCGGGTCCTCGCAGAAGAGCTGGATGATGCGCTCGCCGATGCGTATGGTGTAGCAGATGCCGTCCCCTCCGACCTTGCGCGACGATGAGCGCCGCACGTCCCTCACGTCGTCGATGGCGTAGGTCCTGCCGTCGTACCACTGGATCGACAAGGGCCGCACGCGCCCGTCCTCGTCCACGCGAGCGGTAACGCTGACGTAGCGCTTGGTTCTTCCCGAGATGCCCTGGACCATGGCCGGCGCCTGCCTGAGGAACCCGACCGGGTGCACGATGTTGTCCCGCTTGATGTCGAGGCCGCCCATCACCTCGTCGGTGAACTCGACGGCTCTGCGGACGCACTTGTGCCGAACCTTCACCAGACTACCTTTTTCCCGCAGCACAGAGGAAGACAGGGCTTGTGCGCTGATACTGGGCCGCCGCAAAGAGCGACAAACCTCTCGCGACGATACCCGCTCACTCAGTCACTCGACCGCAGAAGATACCAATCTCATGAGGGTTTCGAAAATGCTTTCGTCGTAATACTCCCAGTCGACGAAATCGTCCACGCCTCCTTTGCCAGTCGCGTCCATCAACTCCTCGTTGACCTTCAGAATGATTACGATCAGGACCGTTACTAACCTGTAGTAGTCGCCTTCGATTTCCGCGCTGCTAGGATCGATGATCGCACTGCTCGCATGATCGTACCTGTTTCTCAACCCCAGAGAGTTGCTGAAGGCGGCATCGTTAAGCATGAAGTTCAGGTAGGAGGCTTCGTCGGGGGCGAACAGGCTATCGCAGTAGCTGAGGACGTCTTGCTCCACAAGACCGTCTATCAGGTCAAGCGAGGCGGTGCTGTACCGCTTCAGGACGATGGCCCCTGCGTTCCACACCTTTCGGAGGCAGACCGCACGAGGGGTAGGCAGAAGAGTCCCCGTCTCAGCGTCTTCCTCGATAAAGTCGTTTCCGATGAGTCGATCTATAACTCCTCCATATATGTCCGCATAGTCCGCTCTAGAGACATTGCACGCGAGCATGTGATCAAAGAAACTCCGCAAATCGGCCCTGCCTCCCTTCGGATGAGAGAGCATTGATTGGTCGGAGAACAGATGCTGGGCCCATCGCTCGAAATCGTCCCCTGCAGTGGCATACTTCCTCTTTCTCATCGAAGGAACGTCCTCCATCCGCTTGATGGTTATAAAGGGGAAGAATGCGTCATCGACACGACCGTTCTCGGCAAATGAGACGTACGCTTTCAGCACGCGCTCCACCTCGGGGCCGATAGCCTTGCATTTATCGAGGTAACTCGATTCCGCAGACGGAAGCGCGACGCTGAATCCGTCGACACCATACTCTTCAACGAAGTATTCGTTGACAGCCCATTCCATAGCCGACTCAAGGCGGGTTCCCTGGCTGACGAGAAAATCGGCGTACATGCGGACCTCAAGATATGCAAGGTTTCGCCTCCGTCGAGACGCGAGGCCATCGCGGTACTCATCCAAAGCCCGAACGCCTATCACGGCCATGATTCCCGTCTCCTCATGGGAATGTGCAGCCATTTGTATAAGGCCCGATGAATCGACGAGGTCAAAGATATAGATTAGGTTGTTCATGACGGTCGCATGATCGACGAACCTCGCCAACCACGCGCCGCTAAATGTATGGGTGGAGTTGCGTCTGTCCCAAGTAATCCCCTTGCATGCGGTTTGATTCATGTCAATGCACACGCTCATATCCATACGTAGCCCTAAACCACCCCTGAACACTTCCTCCCGCATCGCCTCGCCTTTCCTGCGAGAGCGGACGCGGACATGCGCGGAGGGGTTATAGGCTGCGCAGGAGGACGAAGGCCAATTGGCCAAGACGTTGACGTAATTCGGATTCGGACGCTCACCCTCCAGATATTCGATCATGATGGAGTCCATGTCGTCATTAGTGAGCGATTCGGGAAGAAATATCCGACGATATGCGCTGTCATGCGCGCACGCGAAGCTACTGACGATTAGCTCAGCCGACAAACTGCATCTAGAGAGCATCACCTCTCGCAAAACGCCATCGAACATCGAGACCATACGCTTGTGTCTGAGAACGAGCCTCAAGCAAAACGCACTTTCCGCAAGTAACGCCCTCAAATCACCAGAATCGATGCGCTCACCCGCTCCCGATACCTCGACTAGATCCCAAAACTGCTCAAGATACTGCTGTTCTACCTCGTCGAACAGCTGCGCCACCCCAACGCTCTCGACCCGTGTATTCACATATCTGCACGCATCGGAGAACAGCGACCTGGCAGACTCTCGCATAAGGGAAACGGAATCCGGGTCAAGAAAAACCTGATTAGACTCGACGAAGAGCTTGCACTGGCACGCCTCAATAGCGTCGCTCACCGACCTTATGGCAAAGCAGCGAGAGCCGAGAAGCAGCTCCTCAACTCGATCCTTACACCATCCCGCAGTCATATCCGTCATGGGGTAGAATACGACCCTTTCCTCGTTGTATTCCTTCGTAGCAGTTTCCTTCCCTCATCGCCACCTTTGCGTCTTATGCGCCCGCGGCGTCGGTTCTCTCGATCAAGCCGTTGGCCCATTCGACAGCTTCGTCCACATTCTGCAGGACGTTAAGGCTCTCAGCTTGATTCGCGTACAGAGCGTTCCATCCCTCATTCGCCGTCACGACAGGCGGCCATTCCTGCAGCTTCCTGTACGAGAACAGTCTGACGCATATTCCCCTGGCTCTCGCCAGGTCGACAACCCCCTCGACCATGATTATTTGCAAATCGATCAAGTCGTGCGCCCGCTTACTGCCAGACTCGCTGGCGCCATGCAATTACTGGGCGACCTGGTATTCGAGCGGCATCAAGGGCACTGGAGCCGGTGCGGGTAGGCCTACCTGGTCGAACAGAGCCGCAACGTCATCCGCCAAGAAGCGCTCCGCCTTGTCGGCGTCGCCGATCTCGTCGTGGTCGACCTCCAACCGCACGGTCGCCCAGGGAACGCCGTTGTACGAGAGCTTCACATCGAAGGGCCTCATGACGCACCACTCCGACACATCGACGGGATGCGCGGGCGGCCGTGGGACGACGTGCCCGGCAAAGCCGTGCCACCCCGCTTCAAGCCTCTCCTCAAGCTCCGTCGCGAAGGCGTCTAGGTCGGCCGCCCTGGCGGCGTCGAGATCCGATGTGAATCTGGTGGAGGCACCCCTGAAGCGCAGCTTCAGCGCGCTTCCTCCCTTGACTACCCCGCTAGGCAGCATCTGCCCTACGATGGCGCTCGCCATCGTGGTGCGCGCTCGCACGAAGTCGGTCTGGCCAACCGCCCTGCGTATCGCGTTGTCCAAGTTTCTCCTGCTGTTGGGCACCTTCATCCGCACGTCCCCACTTCCTTGATGAGCTCGACCTCCTCGCGAGACGTGATGAGACCCTCGCCCCTCGCGCTGCGCACGGCGTCGGCGAGACGCTCCGGCAGCATGGTTCCAATGCAGGCCCTGATCGCGTCCGCCACCTTCTGGGACGGGATGGCGTCGTAGACCACGACGTCGTCTCCGCCCTGCCTTTGTATGACGCGCAGCTCCGCGGGCAGCTTCCTGCGGATTCGCCTTGGCGTGGCCACGAAGATCCTCGCCGGGTTGGTCGGAGCGAGCCCGTGCATAGCGATGACGGACTCCCCGTACAGATAGGCGTCGGAGCCGACGAGGGCCACGCTCACCGCGTAAGGGTCGTTCTCCTCGGGCATGCGCTGCGCGATCATGTAGACGCCTTGCCCCACGCGCTCGATCTTTCCCCGTCTGGCGTACTGGACCAGCTCGTTGTTTGTCACGCCCATCCCCCTTGCCTATTCAGAGGTGATGATCCCGTGGTTGTCGATAGCCGACTCGAATATGTCATCGTATTTCGTCATGTCAGTAGTATAACGAAAACATAATAGTATTGTCATAGCAACGCCCGGATCGTGCAACTATCCGTCACTTCGCTCTCCAGCTCAACGGTCCCGTCGCGCTCCCAACGCACGCACATACACACGTGCGCGTCCGCCATGCAAGAGATCAACAGGGACGGGTATGCACGTCAAGGAGTCATCGTGGACGGCGCAAATGTGCGCAGGTGCCGCCGTGACGCTGATCTTGGGGATCATGACCTCCTTGGCGTTGTGTCCCGCGCGCACCATGCGCCGACCGCTGTTCAGGTAGCCGGACACGGAGGCCCTCTGGTAGACCTCGTCGATGACGGACATGTAGTTGCCGCAAACGCGATGCTGTTTCCGGCCATGGCCTAGCCCTCCTTCTTCGTAACGTTGGAATTTTCGTCGGCCAGGCCCGCTACCTCGCGCCAGCGCTTGAGCGTCCTACCCTCGTCTGATACGACGTCCGCGTTGGGCAGCCCGGTCGTACCGGAGCCAACGGCGCCTTTGCCCTTGGCGTGCTTACCGGAAGCCTCGAAGAGCCAGGGCTCGGCTTTTTTCAGCTTGCCCACGGCGCCCCCGTGGTCGCCGAGAAGGGCGCGCGCCGCCTTCACATTGCGCACGCCCGCGAGCTACAGCGCAAAGTCGATGCGGTCGCTCTCGCCCTGCGCCTTGAGCTCGGCGATCTCGCCGCGAAGCGTATCGACCGTCTCGGCGCTCTTAGCTGCCTCGGCCACCCGGGCCTCAAGGGCCGCGATCCTCTCGTCGCGCTCAGCGATCTGCTTCTCCCAGTCGGGTGCCGCCGCACCGCGCCGTCTACCTGCAGCTGCCCCTGCGCTTCCTGCCGCTCTTGGTCCTGCTGCTGCGATGTGTTCTCCGCGCTCTGCGCACCATCCTGGCCGCCATTGTTCTCACCGTCCATGTTCACGCCTGCCTTTCGTCTCGTGGGGCGGCCAACATGAAGGCAGCCCACCAACCTGCAAAGAGGCTAGTGAGCTGTCACAAAGTGTGCTTTCGTTGCATCGTTCACAGTTTCAATCTGAACGGAATTACCGCGAGTGGCTGCTCTTGCGTGCTATACTGCTGAAAGCTTAAATATAAGCTTTCAGAGGAGCGTCATGCGCATAAGGATCACGAAATCAGCCAGACGTTTCGGCTATCTTATCTGGAATGGCAGACTTGACGAAGATATCAAGCGCTTAGTAGAAGGCAACAATGAGTTTGAAGTATCCATCAACAATATTTCGCTTGGGACAAAGAGAGTCGATTGGGGCTATCACCGTATCTACATTGGTACAAAAATAACTCAAGGCCTTGCCTCAGACCAAATCTATTGTCAACTTGTTTTTAGGAATGGCAGGCTAGATATCGCAACGGACGGAGGTTGCTAGCATGTTTTCTAGCCCAAAGATTGGGAATCTCTCAGCAGCTGCCACCAGGTTGATTGATCTGGGAATGCTTCACTATGAGTCATCGGTTGCTGGTTTCAATGAGCGCTATCACAGGGGGGAGACATCGCATACCATTCACGTCTGGTGGGCACGAAGACCTCATAGCGCAATGCGCTCAGTTGTATTTGCGTCTCTTTGCAAAAACTGCAGCACTAATGCGGCGGAGATGATGGCAAAACTAGCCGTTGCTCCTACGCAAGAACTATTCGAACAAGCCCGGAATGCTATCGCATGCGGTTACGAAGAATCGCCTCGTGTCTTGGATATGTTCGCCGGCGGCGGAACAATACCATTTGAAGCGAATCGACTTGGGTGCGACACATACTCGATAGATGCAAATCAGTTATCCGTATTCATCCAGAAGTGCAATCTTGTCTACCCTTCGAAGATTGATTTTAGAGAAGCACAGAAACGAGTTGCTACCAGTGGTCGCAATGTTCTAAATAGACTGAAAGAGCGTACGAATTGGCTCTATCCGCTGCGTAAGATAAGTGACGAAAAGTGTTTCGGATATATTTGGTCATATAGGATGCCATGCGAGGAGTGCGGCTACACTTTCTACCTCACAAAACGCAGATGGCTTTCAAAGAAGAACGGCAAGCATTTAGCCTTTCAACTAAGCGAAGACTTGAGTTCAGGTGAAGAGAAGGTCGAGATCGTAGATTCTGCAACTCCTTCATATGAGCCGCATTGGAAGGGCCGTTCGCTCACTGCAGTATGTCCAAAATGCGGCCATATGCACAATCATCCAGATGCAATTAGCTGCGAAGATGTCATACTCGCAAATGTTTATTTAAACGACACGAGAGGCAAACACTTTACAGTTGCAGAGGGTAGAGCTCAGCTTCCTAGCTCCGAGGAAATGGAAAAGGCCGAACGAGAATTGTTACTATCCTTGGACATGAAGTTGCCGGAAAGTCAGCTTCCAAAATGGTCGGGGATTGTCAATCCCGCGTTGAGCGGCATAAACACTCATTCAGACTTTATCAATCAGAGACAGCGTCTCCTGCTGCTCTATCTGCTGGATGAATTAAAAGTTGAATATGAAACACTGCGATCTAAAGATTCGGATTATGCAAAGTTTACTATTGGCATGCTCTCTAGCCTAATCGACCAGGTTGTCGATTGGAATTGTCGGCTATCCATGTGGATACCGCAGAATGAACAAGTCGGCAGAGCGTTTTGCGGACCAGGCATTGCTATGTACTGGGATTATGCCGAAACAGACCAATTATTGGCAGGGCCAGCAAATTTATGGTCAAAGCTCGATAGAATTATCAAAGGAGTGGCATCAATGGAACATGTTCCCGGTGCCGTTCATGTCAAGAAGGCCGCCGCGCAGGCCCTTCCATTCGAAGACAATTATTTCGATGCCATTGTCACTGATCCGCCTTATTATGACAACATCTACTATTCGATTCTTGCTGACTTCTTCTATGTATGGAAAAGACCGCTATTGAAGCTAGTGGAACCGGAATTGTTTGACGCAAATATCACAGATTGCGCAAACGAACTTGTTGCCTCGGCAAGACGTGCTGGTAGTGTGTCAGAAGCGTTTAAACAATATTGCGAAGAGCTGAATAAGGCATTCCTTGAAGCAGCAAGAACGCTAAAACCAGACGGAGTATTTTCATTCGTATATTCGCATGCTTCAGTGGATGCATGGCTTGCAGTTATAGACGCGTACAGAGCTGCAAATTTCGAAATTACAAGTGTGCAACCTCTAAGTATCGAGCGAAAGAGTAGGCCACGGGCCATGACATCACAAGCCGTGAATACCTGTATGACATTTGTGTCCCGAAAGCGGATTGGCCATCGAGTGAAGGCCAGCGCAATAGACATAGCTGATTTTCTTGAAGCAACAGCGATACCGTTCGGTCGAAGCCTCGTAACCGAGCTTGGATGGTCAACGGAAGATGCGGGCATGGCAACTATCGCATGCCTTGTCGGGAAACTTTCGAATAGTGATACAACTGATGATGTTGCATCAGAGAAGCGTCTGATAATTGAACTCGCAGATCGCGTTCAGAAAGAGTTCGGGAGCTTTAAGCTGGTTAATCGATCATCGCTCTAAAGCCTAAAACATTTGATTCGCTGAATGAGCGTGCGGTACGAGGCTGTTTCGTTGTCGGACATGTACTTAATCAACTCCGACCGAACATCCTCATCCGCAAGCTCTTCAATTCGTGCTCTTACGCGATCTTCTATAGCCTTGACCTCTTTCTGCATTGCTTCAATGCGGTCAATTACAGTTTTATCAATGGTTGCATCGGCATTAACTATGAACTCCTGCAGTGTCTCTTGCGATTGATGCGTTATCTCAAGCAATGCTCGATTAATCGCTGCCCAGTATACGGATTTATTGCCGCCCTTCATTCTTTTAAGGAGTTTCTCTGGGAACAATTCTCCATAATCCCAGAGTCTGAGCAAATCAGTGGGCTTATATTGATTTCGGTAGTGAAACAAGAATGCTAATATTTTGTAGGGCAGCATGACAGTTGGCACTTCTTTAGTACTACAGTACTGATAAATATCGCTACTGGTTGTCCATTCATGCTTGCATGGATATGTAACTAAACCACCAATAGCATTACCGTGATACTCCATCCATTTGCGCACATCTTCGAGTTTAAGGAAGTCTTTGGCATTAGGCGCTTTTTGGCTTCTGCCCAAGCGGAAGCTCTTTGCATCGCAAACAATAATTTTGTCATCCACTTCAATGGTGACGTCTTCACGGCTCCCCTTGGTTTTAACCATGCTTGCATCAAGCCCAATTCGATTAGCCCAAGTACAAACAAGGGCTTCTATGAACTTAGTGAATAGCGTCTCCTCACTCGAATCGTTCTCGTAAACATCAGGTATAAAACCTGCTGTAGTGAGAAGATGCTCGAAATCATCATCAGGCAAGCTACCGAGCTCGCTGTGCAGTCTGTTTGCCAACAGCTCGTGGTTTACTGTTTTGTTGCCCGCAAACGCCTCATCGACCTTGAGTTGCAAATAGGCGTAATTGATCATGTTGTGCACCTCGCTGTTTCGAATATACCACCTCGTAAGTATAGCAATCACCTGGTGGTACTCCTGTTCTTGCTCACTCACGGCGTGACACACACGTTGGGCGGCACCCAATACTGGTTCGTTCGATAAGAGGCTGATTATCCGTGAGCAAGAAGGATCGATGGCGTCGATATCATTGGTGCTCTTCAGCGTGGGCTTAGTAAGAGGTTGCAAATCATTGTTTTACCTGCCGCCGGGCTGTGCGCACGCCCCACGGCCTGGCGAGCCCATGGTGCTGCCGTGCTCTGCTCGTGCGCTTGCGCGTCCCGTGCGCACCGTCGGCGGCAGAGGTCTTGGCAGCGACCGTCACGCAGCAGGGGCGACCCGCAGGCCGCCCTTGCGTGATCGCGTATTCGGTTGTATGCGTACCAGCTACTTCACCAGGCGGAACACGAGCCGTCCGTCGGGCTCAGTGGCGTACATCCGAGTGAGCATAGCTGAGTTCATCTCATCTAAGTTCTCGATAAGTTCCTCATGTGTCTTTCTGCGCTCACGAGCCGTGGGAGCCACTCGCGCACCGCCACACTCGCTTGCATCGTCCAGGCGTGCGGCTGCAGGATCGAGTCTGTGCGCGACGGCGAAAGGATCAGGCTCGAGTCGAAGTGGTGCCCTCGCTCTTTAACCTTGCCTGCACCGATCTCGGCAGCTCTTGCGCGAGCCACGCTCTCTTCCTCGCCGTACCAGCGCATGCGGTGCTCCCAGACGCCCATGGTCACGCCCACTTCGCGCATGTCCTGCTCCTTCTCGGCGGCGGTGTCCTGGATGATCGAGTCGTCGAACCGCACGCACACCTCTCCCTCGTCGAGGACGTTCTCGCCGAGGGAGAGGTGCGCGTGCATGACCGCCCTGGCTATGCTCACGATGGCCCCCTCCAGGCCGTTCTCGTGACGGCGGACGTTGCGCATGAGCGCGGAGTTGTCCGAGCTGACCTCCGTGGCCGTCTTGACGTACCCCCGCGTATTGTCCATGTCAAAGTATCTTATGCAAAACCCGGTGAGGTCGCCGAGCATCTGTAGGGCAACTCTGAACGCCTCGACCCGCCCGACCGTGCGCAGCGCCGGCGTGAACTCCTAGATGGCGCCTTCAGTCGACATGACTTTGCGGAACACGGTGCAGTCCTGCTTCCCGAACGGGATGGTGACGTTCCTGTTGCCATCGGCCTCGCGGTCAAACAGCACATCAGACAAGAACACGCGCATCTTGGACAGGTCGATCTCGTTGATGAGCGCGTCGAAGGTGAGGTCTACCGCCTACACGACGTCGACGGCACCCGCAAACACCGACTGCCCATAGGGACTCATATCCACTCTAACATTTGTCACCGCCAACTTCACAATGCCGAAGACGGGGAAAGGGCACCCCGTGTCGTATACGGGGAGAATGCCCACGGGCGCGAGCTCGTTGCCCTCATGGTCGAAGCACACGGTGACGATCCGGTACGTCTTATCGCTTTCCATGGCGAGAAGACCTCCCGGGTTTCCATGGGAAGGTGAAGACGGGGAAAGCTCCGCCGAGCAGCCCGCGCCGATCTCCATTTCGCCAGGCGAGAAGGGCGCGCCGTTCGAGAAGCCCGCGCTGCCCTCCATCCCGTCGGGCAAAAGCGGTGAGGTCTTCGAGAAACCACCGCCGCCAAGCAGGTGCATCTGCAGCTGGTCCACAGCCTTGCCGCGGTAGAAGGCCCGCATGACAAAGGCGCACTCGGTCGCCCCCTGGTCCTCGCACACCACCTGCACGTTCTCGTTCAGCATAAGCGACCCCCACTCCTTGCACACGCGCATGGCAGGGCGAATGGATCGTCTGTATGCCGCGTACACCCGCCCCATCCCGTCCTTGTCCCTATAATCGTAGAAGTTCCCGATGCGCCCATCCAGTCGTCCCACGACCTAATCCAAGGCTCCATGTCGTCCAGCGGAAGCACGAATCCCAGCCTGCGCAGATAGTTCTTCACATGCCCCGGCACCCAATACTCGCCCAGCCCATTCACGCCCATGTGGAAACCTCCTTCTGCTAATCCACCAAGCAAGGTGAAGCGTCCGCACATGTCACAACAAGCCCCGTGCCTTAAAATTGCCCAGAAGACCTTTTACAAAGATTTGGAAGGTGAAGAATACGTTGAAGAGCACGCCCGTAGACGACGAAATCGAGAGGTTCCTGCTCCAATGCCTTTTTCGTGGCCTAGACGATACGTACGGCCTCGCCACGAACCGCGCCTACCTCGATTTTTGCCGCACTCTGCGCATAGCCGACAAGGCCAAGACGGAGAGTGCAAGAAAGGGTGCCGAGAAGATTCTTCGGAAAGAGGCCATGTCATCCTCGCCACAGGCTGCACCCATCAGGATCAGTACGACTCCTGGCATTTCGACGTCTGCGAGAAGCTGATGAAGCAGTACGAGCCCTCCGGATGCGTGCTCGCCTTAAGCCACGCTCAGAAGTGGGTGAACATGACTATGAAGTACCTCTGCGTCTTCAAGGACGAGCAGGCCATCGCTATGCTGCCGTATCTTCACGCGCCGCTCGACAACTACATCTTCCAGGCGGCTAAAGACCTGCTCGACCTCGACCCACCCTGCCACGCGTGGAGTAAGCTCGCGAACTACCAAGACTACATCTCGTACCAGACGACCATCCGCGAGAGGTCGGGAAAGCCCGCCCTGATATGGGAGTTCGGCGCCCGGAACGCCACCGCCAGCCAAAAGGAAGCCCATCGATAATGCCAGGAACCCTTCGCTAAGGGCGAGAAGAACGATTGCCACCAAGGTGCAAACCAGCAGCCGCAGGCGCTCAATTATGGACATAGGCTGAGAATGATGAGGAAGACGCACGCTGCCATCGCACACGCCAGTAGTCGCAAGAGTTCTACCATGGAGAAGATGCCGAGAATGGCGAATAAGATGATGAATGACGAGCACAAAAACCCAGCGAGTTCGCTTACAGGTATGATGCCCTTGAATATGGCGACATCATCGACCGAGCGTCCCTCATCCTCGACGGCGGGAAAGATGCCGTAAAGAGGAGGCTTGTCAAATATGGTGAATGAGGAAATCGCGGTGACGTTCGCACCTGGGCGTGAAGCTACCCTGAAGAGCGATGCGACCGAAGCACCCACTGACTCTATGCAGGCTATACAGCTTGATAGGGCTGCTTTCGAAGCTGCACTCGCCACTTTTTCGAAAACACCCAAGCAGGCAAGCAGATAGTCACAACGCCGTTACTGGCGCATGCGCACAAGCGCCACGCTGAGCGCTGAACGTCACCTACGCATCTCACTGATCTCTTGGAGCGAGTCCGCCATGTTCTCCTGCTCGTTGGGGAACAGATGGACGTAGCGGAAGGTTATGTCCTGCGACTCGTGTCCCATGCGCGCCCCTATGGCGACAGCCGAAAAGCCCATGTGAACGAGCATGGAAACATGACTGTGGCGCAGGTCATGCACTCGTATGCGCTTCACGCCGGACTTGCCGCATCCGCGCTCCATCTCGCGCCAGAGGCGGTGCACAAGCATCGCCTTTTTCTCATGCGTACGTGAACTCAACGAACGCAGCTGAATACGACGCTTTGTCACGATGCTTAGAAGCGACAACCTCCTGACCTCGCAGTATCACCCCGCAAGCACCGGAGCGCACGCTATTTGGGTGCCAAGCGCACGAAATCGTGCCCGTCCGGCGGCTCGTGAGCGGCCGCCGATGCTGCAAAGCCGGGCAAGAATCCTTGCAGAATCGGTCTTGAAACCCCTAAAAAACGCAGTATCGCCGAAAAATTTACTCCCCACCGTTTTCCTGGGGAAACGCAGTTTCCAGACCCCCGAAAACGGGGTGAGTTCAAAGTGATACTGTTCCGTGAACTCAGTCGTTTTCACAATCCTAGTTGATGGTTTCCGGTGGCTTTGCCGAGCGCACGGAGCGCACCGCTTTTTCTCTGTCGCACGTCAGCTACTCCAGAAAAACTACTCTGGCAGAGAAAATGAGCGCTACAGCCATCCCAACTGGGAAAACGTAGGCCCTCCGGGGTTTCGGAGGGCCTACTCGAAGTGAGATGCTTTATCGGTGGCTTGCAGATTTTAGTCACCTTCGTGAACGTGGCGAATCGACATCACGGGAGTAAATCAGGTGAAATGCTCAAAACGTATGTTCGCTTTATTCCCACTCGATCGTGGCGGGCGGCTTTGACGTGATGTCGTAGACCACGCGGTTCACGCCCGGCACCTCGGCCACGATGCGGCTGCTCACGCGAGCCAGCACCTCGTAGGGCAGCTTCGCCCAGTCGGCGGTCATGGCGTCCGAGCTCTCCACGGCGCGCAGGATGACCGGGCGCGCGTAGGTGCGCTCGTCGCCCATGACGCCGACGCTCTTGATGTCGGGCAGCACGGCGAAGTACTGCCACACGGCGCGCTCCACCTCGGGGCCGCCCGCCGCCTCGCGCGCGCACTCGCCGTTGCGCTCGCCCGTCTTCGCGAACAGGCTCTCGTTGTACGCGTCGAGCTCCTCGCGCACGATCGCGTCGGCGTCTTTCAGGATCTCGAGCTTCTCGGGCGTCACGTCGCCGATGATGCGGATGGCCAAGCCCGGGCCGGGGAACGGCTGGCGATGCACGATGTAGTCCGGCAGCCCGAGCGCCGTGCCGAGCGCGCGCACCTCGTCCTTGAAGAAGTGGTCCAGAGGCTCGATCAGATCGAAGTGCACGCCCTCGGGGAACGGAATCAGGTTGTGGTGGCTCTTGATGGTAGACGCCTTGCCGCCCGTCTTACGCGCGCCGCTCTCGATGATGTCGGGGTAGATGGTGCCCTGCGCCAGAAACTTCACCGGACGGCCGTCATCGGCGAGGTCCTCCGCCACGGCGAAGAACTCCTTCCAGAACTGCGTGCCGATGATCCGGCGCTTCTGCTCCGGCTCGGTGACTCCCGCGAGCAGCGCGGCGTAGCGCTCCTCGGCGTGCACGTGCACGAAGTCGACGTCGAACTGCTTCGAGAACACCTCCTCAACCTCTTCGGGCTCGTTCTTGCGCAGCAGCCCGTGATTCACGAACACGCAGGTCAGCTGCTTGCCGATGGCACGCGCGCACAGCGCGGCCACCACGGAGGAGTCCACGCCACCCGACAGGCCCAGAATCACGCGGTCCTCGCCCACCTGCGCGCGGATGGCCGCCACGCTGTCCTCGATGATGGAGTCCATGGTCCAGTTGCGCTCAAGACCGCAGATTCCGAACAGGAAGTTCGCGAGCATCTCGTTGCCGTGCGGGGTATGGCGCACCTCGGGGTGGAACTGCGTGGCGTACAGCTTGCGCGCGGCGCACTCCATGGAGGCCACGGGGCACACGTCGGTGGTCGCCGTCACGACGAAGCCCTCGGGCACCTCGGTCACGGCGTCGCGGTGGCTCATCCACACCGTCTGCTCCTCGGGCGTGCCCTCGTATAGCGCCGAGTCCGCGCAGCGCGTCAGCGGCGCCGGGCCGTACTCGCCCTTCTCGGTGTGCCCCACCTTGCCGCCGAGCGTCACGGCCATGATCTGCTGCCCGTAGCAGAAGCCGAGCACCGGGATGCCCAGCTCGAGGATCTCCGGGTCGATGGACGGCGCGTCCTCGGCGTACACGCTCGCCGGGCCGCCGGAGAAGATGATGGCCGCCGGAGCGATGGCGCGCACCTCGTCGGCGGAGACGTCACACGGCACGATCTCCGAGTACACGTTCAGGTCGCGCACGCGACGCGCGATGAGCTGTCCGTACTGGGCGCCGAAGTCGACGACGATTACTTTCTGATCAGTTGGCACAGTGCTCACAGTTGCTCCTTTGACTCACATGGCGGCGATTCCGTCTCTCGGACAAGTTTACCCGAAGAGCAGCGCCGTGGGGCGGCTCAGCCCGAAGCGCCTCCGCGAAAAGGCGCTTAAAAGACGCTCCCTCCCTTTCGGAAAATAATCACGCCGCGCGCTTGACAAGCAGGCCCTCATCCCTATACTTATGAACAGTTGCTCATATGTTTACTTGAATACGTGAACGGAGGCAAGCTATGACAACCGCAACGAGCGGGCCAGCCCCCGCCGCCGAGCACAGTGACGCGAACATGACGGCCGCCGAAGCCTCGCACGCTGCTGCGCGCGCTGACGCGAGCGGCATGGCCCCGGAGGCTGCGAGCGCCCCCGCCTCGCACGCCGTCGCGAGCGCTGACGCGAGCGCCCCCGCCGCGCACAACGTCGTCCGCGAGGCGACGCGCGTCGTGGAGCGCTCCCCTTCCGCGCGCGCCATCGACTGCCCCTGCGGCTGCAACCGCGAGGAGACCGCGTGCCTGTTCGACACCATGCCCGACGAGGAGCTGCTCTACGACCTCGCCGACTTGTTCAAGGTGTTCGCCGACACCACGCGCATCAAGATCCTCTACGCGCTCATGGAGCGCGAGCGCTGCGTCGCCGACATCGCCGAGATCATCGGCGCCACGCAGAGCGCGGTGTCGCACCAGCTGCGCACGCTCAAGCAGGCGCGCCTCGTGAAGTTCCAGCGCGACGGCAAGAACGTGATCTACTCGCTGTCGGACAACCACGTCTACACCATGCTCGCCCAGGGCATGACGCACCTCTGTGAGTAGCGCGCACGCCCCCCGTCCGCAAGCAACCGCCAACCACCCCGAAGGGTCGCCCGCGAACAACCCGCTTGCAACCTGCAAGCAACCCGCAGCCAACCTGCAAGCAGCCTGCAAGCGACCCGCAAACAACCCGCAACCAACCTGAAAGGACATCATCATGCGCAAGGCATTCAAACTCCAGGACCTCGACTGCGCCAACTGCGCCGCCAAAATGGAGGCCGACATCAACGACCTCGACGGCGTGAGCAAGGCCACCGTCAACTTCCTGACCCAGAAGCTCATGATCGACGCCGACGTGCCCGACGCCGCCAGCTTCGGCACCATCGTCGACCAGGCCCAGCAGATCTGCTCCAAGTACGAGCCCGACTGCCTCATCCTGCGCTAAGCCCGCCGCACGAAGGACCTCCCCATGAACGCCAAGCAGAAGCGCTGGCGCAACCGCATCGTCGTTGCGCTCATCCTCTTCGCGCTCGTCTACCTCATCGCCGAGTCCGGCTGGCTCGCCTCGCAGCTCGGGCATCCCGGCGCGCTCTACGCCGAGTTCGCGCTCTTCCTCGTCCCCTACCTCATCGCCGGATACGACGTGCTCGTCAAGGCGGCGCGCGGCATCACGCGCGGCAACGCCATGGACGAGAGCTTCCTCATGACCGTGGCCACCGTGGGCGCGTTCGCGCTGGTGCTGTTCCCCGACACCGAGCCGCACATGGCCGAAGGCGCCGCCGTCATGCTGTTCTACCAGGTCGGCGAGCTGTTCCAGAGCTACGCGGTAGGCAAGAGCCGCAAGTCCATCGCCGACATGATGGACATCGCGCCCGAGTTCGCCAACATCATGGTGGACGGCGAGCTCACGCAGGTCGACCCCTTCGAGGTGAGCCCGGGCGACGAGATCATCGTCAAGCCCGGCGAGCGCATCCCGCTTGACGGCGTCGTCGTGCAAGGCGCGTCGCAGGTTGACACCGCAGCGCTCACCGGCGAGTCCGTCCCGCGTCAGGCGCGCGAGAACGACGAGGTCATCTCCGGCTGCGTGAACCTCACGGGCGCCCTCACCGTGCGCGTGACCAAGCCGTTCGAGGACTCCACCGTGAGCCGCATCCTCGAGCTGGTGGAGAACGCCTCCGAGAAGAAGGCGCGCACCGAGAACTTCATCACCCGCTTCGCGCGCTACTACACCCCCGTGGTCGTGGGCATCGCCGTGCTGCTCGCCCTCATCCCGCCCGTCGTCCTCGGCGGCGGCTGGGCCGACTGGATCCAGCGCGGGCTCGTGTTCCTCGTGGTCTCGTGCCCCTGCGCGCTCGTGATCTCCGTGCCGCTGTCGTTCTTCGGCGGCATCGGCGGCGCGTCGCGCGTCGGCATCCTGGTGAAGGGCTCCAACTACCTCGAGGCGCTCGCGCAGGTTGACACGGTCGTGTTCGACAAGACCGGCACGCTCACCAACGGCACGTTCGCCGTGACCGCCGTCGAGACCGCCGGCGCGCTCACGCGCGAGGAGCTGCTCGGCCTGGCCGCGCATGCCGAAGCCTACTCCAACCACCCCATCGCCGCGTCGGTGCGCACCGCATACGGCAGCGCCCTCGACCACGCGCGCGTCGAGGACGTCGAGGAGGTCAGCGGGCACGGCGTGAGGGCGACCATCGACGGGCAGGAGGTGCTCGTCGGCAACGGCAAGCTCATGCGCGCCCACGGCGTGGCATGGGAGGAGAACGCCGTCGCCGGCACGGTGCTCTACGTGGCGAAGGGCGGCGCGTACGCGGGCTGCATCGTCATCGCCGACGAACTGAAGGAGGACGCGACAGCGGCCATCGCGGCCCTGCACGAGGCGGGCGTGAGGCGGACCGTCATGCTCACCGGCGACCGCGCCGACGTGGCACGCGCCGTGGCATCTGACCTGAGCATCGACGAGTTCCACGCCGAGCTCCTCCCGCAGGGCAAGGTGGAGCAGGTCGAGCGCCTGCTCGAGGCGAACGCCGGCGCCAGCGCGAAGGCCAAGCTCGCCTTCGTAGGCGACGGCATCAACGACGCGCCCGTGCTCACCCGCGCTGACGTCGGCATCGCCATGGGCGCCATGGGATCCGACGCCGCCATCGAGGCCGCCGACGTCGTCCTCATGGACGACCGCCCCTCGCAGATCGCGCGCGCCATCCGCGTCGCCCGCAAGACCATGCGCATCGTGCGGCAGAACATCGCGTTCGCGCTCGGCGTGAAGTTCGCCGTGCTCATCCTGGCCGCCTTCGGCATCGCCAACATGTGGATGGCCGTGTTCGCCGACGTGGGCGTGGCCGTCCTCGCCATCCTGAACGCCATGCGCGCCATGAGCGTGAAGAAGCTCTGATGAGCCCTATATCCCCAGCAGCGCGCGGATCACGTACCCGGCCAGCATCTGCCCCATGATCGGCGGCATGTACGACATCGTGCCCAGCTCGGTGCGCTCGGCGCGCGCTGCGCCCGCCGCCGCCTCCACGCGCACCGGCTGCTCGGGCGAGTACAGCACGCGCAGGGCCTCGACGCCCGCCGCCCGCGCGGCCTTGCGCACCGCGCGGCACAGCGGGCAGCCCTGCGTCGAGAACAGGTCGGCGAAGCGCAGCTGCGCGGGGTCGAGCTTGTTCGCGCCGCCCATCGAGGCCACGATCGGGATGCCGCGCTCCTGCGCATAGCGCGCCAGCGCGACCTTGGCCGTCACCGTGTCGACTGCGTCCACGATGAAGTCGGGGGCCGGCGCGCCGTCGAGCACCTCGCCCACGTTGTCCAGCACGAACGCCTGGCGCGTCACCACGCGCACGCCGGGGTTGATCTCGCGCGCCATGGCCTCCATCACGTCGACCTTCGCGCGCCCCATCGTGCTCGCAAACGCGATGGCCTGCCGGTTGACGTTGCTCGGCGACACCACGTCGCGGTCCACCAGCACGAGCGTCCCCACGCCGCCGCGCGCAAGCGCCTCGGCGCAGCTCGACCCCACGCCGCCGATGCCGAACACCGCCACGCACGCCCCATCGAGCCGCTCGACGCCCTCGTTCCCTATCACCCGCCGCAGCCGGCTCTTCGCGTCCTCGCAAGCCACGCGCCACCTCCCTTAAGAAAAAGGGCGCGCACCCCGAAGGTGCGCGCCCCGCTGAGGAATCTGTCTGAGAACCCGGAAGGGCTACTTGACGGTGACAGCCGCGCCAGCCTCCTCGAGCTTGGCCTTGACCTCGTCAGCCTTCTCCTTGTTGACGCCCTCGACGATGGCCTTGGGGGCCTCCTCGACGGCAGCCTTGGCCTCCTTCAGGCCCAGGCCGGTGATCTCGCGGACAACCTTGATGACGGCGATCTTGTTGTCGCCGAAGCCCTCGAGCACGACGTCGAACTCGGTCTTCTCCTCAGCAGCAGCGCCGCCCTCAGCAGGAGCAGCAGCAGCGACGGCAACCGGGGCGGCGGCGGACACGCCGAAGGTCTCCTCGATGTCCTTCACGAGCTCGGAAGCCTCGAGCAGGGACATCTCCTTCAGAGCCTCAATGATCTCTTCACGAGTAACAGCCATGTTAGTTTCCTTTCAAAGCGGCCGGGCGCACCTTTGCGCTTCGGCCATAGCGTTTTTTCACGTCAGGCAGCACACCTTATGCCGCCCGCTTCGCCGCCTCTAGGCGGCTTCCTTCTGGTCGGCCACGGCCTTCGTGACCTGGGCCAGACCACGCGGCACGCCGTTGAGCGCAACGGCGAGGCCACGAGCGACACCGGAAATGGCGCCGGCGATCTGAGCGATGAGCTCCTCGCGAGAAGGCAGAGAGGCGATGGCCTCCACCTCGGCAGCGGTGACTGCCGCGCCTTCCATCAAGCCGCCCTTGATCTCCAGCTTGTCGTTCCCCTTCGCGAACTCCTTCACGGCCTTGGCGGCGGCAGCCACGTCAGAACCGGCGAAGACGAACGCGCTCGGACCCTTCAGCATGCCGTCAAGCGTGGGCAGCTCGGCCTGCTCCAGCGCGATGTGCATGAGGGTGTTCTTGTAAACCTTCATGGTTGCGCCGGCCTCGCGGATGGAACCGCGCAGAGCCTGCACCTCCTTCACGGTCAAGCCGCGATAGTCTACGATCCACATGGCGGTCACGCCGTCGAGGTCGGCCTTGATGTTGGAAAGCATCTCGGTATTCTGAGCATTGGGCATCTTCTACGTACACCTCCTTTTTCTCAAACTCGCGTTCCGCCCTTGCGGGGTGGGATCGCTCCTTGAGAAAAGAACGACCCCCGCACATCTCAAGACGGCGGGGGTCGGCAAGCAACGTGTTTGCAACCACCTCGGCGGGCCGCTCGCGCGATTAAACCCTTGCGGGTACCTGCTGTCTTAAGCAGCGGAACAATTGATCCAAGTCACTGCAGCGCCTCAGCGATGCAGCCTGTCTATTGTACCGCTTGCGCATCGCCTGTCAAGGGTCTCTTTGCCCCCGAAGGCTCCTCGCACAGCTTCTCCCGAAGTCCCTTACGCGCTTCCTCCCGAAGAGCCCTGCGAACTCTGCGAGGCGCCGGCACCCTGCGCGGCGTCCTGCGCCTCGGGCTCGGCCTTGGCGTCAGCCGCGCCCGCGTCCCCCGAGCCTCCCGCGTTCGCGCCGCGGATCTCGTACGCCACGTTCGCGCTCGTGCCCTCGAGGTACGTGAACTCGATGGGGTCGCCCACGCGGTAGCTCACGATGTCGAGCAGGCCCGGCAGCGCGAAGTCGAAGATCGCGGTGTTGCCGTCGAGCGTCACGTAGAAGTGCGAGTTGCCCTCGATGACCGCCTGGGCCATCGAGCGGATGGTCCCCGAGGCCGTGAGCGCGTCGGTCAGGGCCGCGCCGTCGCCCTCGGCCACCACGCCGTTGGTGGCGAGCAGCGCCTCGTAGGTCTTCTGCGTCTCAGCCACCGTGTCGCCCACCGCCACGTTCTGGTAGCGCTGGATATCCACCATGGCGAACTTCTTCACCAGCCCCGCGCCGTCCTTGAGCGCCATGAAGTACGTGGGCTGGTCAGCCACGTTGATGAGGATGGGGAAGGTGGCCGTGTAGCGCAAGTTCTGCACCTGGCCCTCAGCCGACTGCATGGCCGACTCCTCGGTGGCGCCCGACACGCTGTAGAAGTGCGACTCCTGCGTGCGCTGGTTCACCATCACGAAGCCGATGATGGAGTTGTCGGCCGTGGCCGAGGTGACGCCGGTGTACACCCACACGTCGTCGTCCTTGGCGATGTAGTTGTAGCCGAGCGTGCCGTCGGTGCCCGGCGTGGTGCGCACGACGCCCTCCTGGCCCAGGAACGAGTTCAGCCAGCCGTTGTGGTAGGTGCCGTACCAGTTGTACTGCTGGATGAGCAGGTCAGCGGGGTACACGCGGTCGACCCACTCGGGCACGTCGGAAACCGCGAGGTCGGTGCACTCGCCCGTGGTCGCGTCACACAGGATGACGCGGCTGATGGTGGTGCCGCCGAACAGGCCGATGGTGAACTCCTTCACGGGGCAGATCCACCATGCGTGCCCGTCCTCGTCGATCTCGAAGGACTTCTCGTCGAACATGTAGAAAGGGTACTTCAGCTGCACGTGGCGGTCGATGTTGCGCACGAGCGGCTCGGACTGCGAGTAGTGGATGGGGGCGTCGCCCAGGCGCACGATCTCGGCGTCCTGCGTGGTCATGTTCACGAGCGAGTACGCCGGGATGCCGCCCTCGCGGTTGGTGAACCACTTGAACAGGTCGGCGTAGACCAGCGGGCTCACACGCACCGGCTCGCCCTGGTAGTTGATCTGGCTGTAGAGCGTGGACACCTCGAACTGGCTCACGTAGTCGGGGATCGAGCCCATCTCGCGGTTGCCCAGAAGGATGGCCGAGTCGCGGTCGATCACGGGGATCTCGGAGTAGTTGACCTCCTGGATGTCCGTCGCGAAGTCGAGCGTGTCGGTCTTCAGCACGTTGGCGTACTTCTCGGCGTTGCCCGGGATGAAGGACAGCGACATCACCGCGCCGAGCACGCCCACGAGCGCCACGGCCACGGGGATGAAGGCCAGCACCTTGTAGGTCTTGGCCTTCCCGGCGTTCTTCTCCACCTTCGCGCTGCCCGCCTTGTAGTTGCGCGACTTGTTCGCGAAGAACAGGAAGATGGGCAGCAGGATGAAGATGGCCACGAAGCTCCAGGTGTCAACCGAGTGGATGTTGATCGCCGGGTGGAACCACCAGTACAGCGCCGCCAGGACGACCACCGCCAGGATGACGAGCACCACGGCAGCGCCCTTGCTCTGCGGGCCCTTGATGTTGTCCATGAACGACAGGTCGATGTGCGGCGTGGCGCCGCCGCCGTGCCCGCTGCGCCCGCCGTGCCCGCCGCGGTGCGGGCCCGCGCCCGAGCCGCCTGCGGAGCGCGCCGGCCCCTCGTCGTCGCCGTCAGATGCGCCGCCGCCGGGTGCGCCGCCGAAAGGCGACCCCCCGAAAGGCGACCCTCCCACGCCGTCTGTGTTCATGCCCGACTGCTTCAACGCCTCGAGCAAGGCTTCTAATCCGGATGTCTGCTTCACGGCATCCCCTTCTCCCATCGTGTTTCAGCTTGTCCGACCAGTATACGCGAACGCGCCCGCCCCCTTGCCGGGGACGGGCGCGTTATTCACCCTTTTGAAGGAAACTACGCCAAGCTGCGCAGCACGAACTGCAGGATGCCGCCGCCCTCGTAGTAGCGGCCCTCCGTCGGCGTGTCGACGCGCACGACGGCGTCGAACTCGACGCACGAGCCGTCCGCGCGCCGAGCGCGCACGCCCACCACGCGCGGGCTGGGCAGCCCCGCGGAGAAGTCGATCGGCGCCACCGTGTAGCGCTCGGTGCCGTCAAGCCCCAGGCTCTCGGCGCCCTCGCCCTCCTTGAACTGCAGCGGGAGGATGCCCATGCCGATCAGGTTGGAGCGGTGGATGCGCTCGAAGCTCTCGGCGATCACGGCGCGCACGCCGAGCAGCGCCGGGCCCTTCGCCGCCCAGTCGCGCGACGACCCGCTGCCGTACATCTTGCCCGCGACCACCACGAGCGGCACGTCGCAGTCGGCGTAGCGCTCGGACACGTCGAAGATGCGGTCCACCTCATGGCGCAGCACGTCGAGCGTCCAGCCGCCGCGGCGGCCTTCCGCCAGCTTGTTATCCAGCTTCACGTTGCCGAAGGTGCCGCGCATCATCACCTCGTGGTTGCCGCGGCGGCTCCCGTAGGTGTTGAAGTCAGCCTCGGCCACGCCGCGCGCGCGCAGGTAGCGCGCCGCCGGCGAGTCGGACGCGATGGCGCCCGCCGGGGAGATGTGGTCGGTGGTGATGAAGTCGCCGAAGTACCCGATGGCAGCCGCGTCCTCAACCGCCGCCGGGGCGGTCACCTCGCGCGTCATGCCGTCGAAGTACGGCGGGCGGCGCACGTAGGTAGACTCCTCGTCCCACGTGAAGACGTCGCTCGGCTGCGCGCCGAGGGCCTGCCAGGCGCCATCGCCCTCGTACAGGCCCGCCGCGCCCTCGGCGTACAGGTCGGCCGTCACGTAGGTGCGCACCAGCTCGGCGAGCTCGTCTGCGTCAGGCTCGATGTCGCGCAGGTAGACCGGCTGGCCCTGCGCGTTGAAGCCGATAGGCTCGTCGGCCAGGTCGATGTCCATCGTGCCCGCGAGCGCGTAGGCCACCACGTTCGCCGGCGCGGTCAGGTAGTTCTGCGACACGTCAGGCGAGATGCGCCCCTCGAAGTTGCGGTTGCCCGACAGCACGCTCGCCAGCTCGATCTCGTCGGCGACGGCGTGCATGGCCGGCATGAGCGGCCCGGAGTTGCCGATGCAGCTCATGCAGCCGAAGCCGCAGGTGTAGAAGCCGAGCGCCTCGAGCGAGGGAAGGAGCCCCGCGCGCGCGAGCAGAAGCTCGGTGGCGTGGCTGCCCGGGGCCAGGATGGTCTTCACCCACGGGCGCGTGGAGAGCCCTGCGCGCACCGCGTTGCGCGCGATCAGGCCGCATGCCAGCATCATGGCGGGGTCGGTCGCCGTCGTGCAGCTCGTCACCGCCGCGATCGCGAGCGTGCCATGCGTGAACGCGTAGGTCTCGCCGCCGATCTCGACCTCCACGTGCTCGTCGCCCAGCCCGCGCTTCTCGCAGATCTCGCGGAAGCGCAGGCCCGCCGCGTCGCGCGCGATGCGGTCATGCGGGCGCGAGGGCCCGGCCACCGACGGCAGCACGCACGAGAGGTCGAGCTCGAGCACGTCGGCGTACGCGCGCGGCGCGGCGTCGGGGTCGTTCCACAGCCCCTGCGCCTTCGCGTACGCCTCCACGAGCGCCACCTGCTCGTCAGAGCGCCCCGTCAGGCGCAAGAAGTCGAGCGTGTTGCCGTCAACCGGGAACAGCGTGCAGGTGCAGCCGTACTCGGGCGTCATGTTGGAGATGCAGGCGCGCTGCGTGGCCGAGAGCTCCGCCACGCCCGGCCCGAAGCACTCGACGAAGCAGCCCACCACGCCGCGGGCGCGCAGCATGGAGGCGAACGTGAGCGACACGTCCATGGCCGACACGCCCGGCGCCAGCTTGCCGGTGAGCTTCACGCCGATGCACTGCGGCACGAGTGTGGTGATGGGCTGGCCGAGCGCCGCAGCCTCGGCCTCGATGCCGCCCACGCCCCAGCCCAGAACGCCGATGCCGTTCGCCGTGGGCGTATGCGAGTCGGTGCCCACGAGCGTGTCGAAGTACACGAGCGGCGTGCCGTCGGCGCCCGTCTCGCCGGAAGGCGAGGTCATGCACACGTGGGCGAACTGCTCGATGTTGAGCTGGTGGCAGATGCCGCGTCCCGGCGGCACGATGCGCACGTTCTCGAACGACGCCTGCGCCCACTTGAGGAAGTCGTAGCGCTCCGCGTTGCGCTCGAACTCGAGGCGCATGTTCTCGTCCATGCAGCCCGCGCACCCCGCCGCGTCGGCGATGACCGAGTGGTCGATCACCAGATCGCACGGGATCTGCGGGTTGATCTTGCGCGCGTCGCCGCCGAGCTCGGCGCACGCCTCGCGCATCACCGCGAAGTCGACGAACACCGGCACGCCCGTGAAGTCCTGGAACAGCACGCGCGCCGGGGAGAACTCGACCTCCTCGCCCGTGCGCCCCGCCACGCCCGCGCTCACGATGCGCTGCGCCAGCTCGCGCGCCTGCGCCTCGTCGCTCGCGTTGCGCAGCACGTTCTCCAGAAGGACCGTCAGCGCGAAGGGGAGCTTCTCGTGCCCCTCGACGCTCGACACGGGCACGTAGGTGTAGCGCGCCTCGCCTGCGGCGAGCGACGCCTGAAACGTCTCGTTCATCCCACGCCCCCCTACTCGGCCTCGAGCGCGGCGACGAGCGCGTCGGTGAACTCGGTGCAGCTTGCCGCGGTAGCGCCTGATCCCGTCGCGCGGCGGATGTCGGCCGTCAGGTGCTCCCCGCGCGCGTACACGCTGCGCACCGCGCGGCGGATGCGCTCCGCCGCCTCGAGCTCGCCGAGATGGTCGAGCATCATGGCCGCCGAGAGGATCTCCGCCGTCGGGTTGGCGAGGTTCTTCCCCGCGATGTCGGGCGCCGAGCCGTGGACCGCCTCGAACACCGCGCAGTCCCTGCCGATGTTCGCGCCCGGGGCGATGCCCAAGCCGCCCACCAGGCCCGCTGCCAAGTCGCTCGCGATGTCGCCGTAGAGGTTGGGGAACACGATCACGTCGAACTGGGAGGGGTCCATCACCAGGCTCATGCAGAACGCGTCGATGATCTTGTCGTCGAAGGCGACCTTGCCCTCGTAGCGCTTGGCCACCTCGCGCGCCTCGCGCAGGAACAGTCCGTCGGAGTGCTTCATGATGTTGGCCTTGTGCGCCGCCGTCACCTTCTTGCGCCCATGCTTCAACGCGTACTCGAACGCGTACTCCACGATGTTGCGCGTCGCCGTGACGGAGATGGGCTTGATGGAGATGCCGGAGTCGGGGCGGATCGACCCCGCGCCGCTCTTCTCCACGAAGTCGATGAGCTTGCACGCGCCCTCGGAGCCTTCCTCGAACTCGATGCCCGCATAGAGGTCCTCCGAGTTCTCGCGCACGATCACGAGGTCGACGTCCTCGTAGCGTCCTCCCGCACCGGGAATGGACAGCACGGGGCGCAGACAGACGTACAGGTCGAGCGTCTTGCGCAGCGCCACGTTCACGCTGCGGAAGCCCGTGCCCACCGGCGTGGTGATGGGGCCCTTGATGGCGACCTTGTTCCGCTCGACCGCCTCGATCGTGCTCTCCGGCAGGGGCGTCCCATGCTCCTCCATGCACGCCGCGCCTGCAGGGGCGAGCTCCCACTCGATGTCCGCGCCGCTCGCCGCGACGACCCGCTGCATGGCGGCTGACGTCTCCAAGCCGATGCCGTCACCGGGAATGAGGGTCACTGTATGCCGAGCCATTACCACTCTCCTTCAATATCATGCTCATTTCAGCGAAACATGCCAGCCTCGACGAAGTCGGGGCAGCGAAGCCGACGCGCGTCACGCGCCAGCGCGTCAAAAGGATGACTAACGGGAAACGTTCTCGATGATCTGGGCCGCGCGCTTCTTGAGCGAGCCCTTGCTGTTCGCGGCGTCGAACTTCATGCGCGCCGCGAGCGACTCCCTCACCGACGGCGAGAGCTTGCCGTTCGAGAAGTCGATCACGGCAAGCAGCATGTCCTGGAACTCCAAGTCGCCGTGGTAGCACTGGATGGCCTCGTCGATGAGGGGCCACGTCTTCTCCGAGCGGTTCTCGGTGGTGGCGCCCAGCCTGCACAGAAAGCGCATGGCCGCGAGGCGCAGAGGGCCGCTGTCCTCGTCGAAGAGCGCCGTCTCGGCGCCGACGAGCGCCTTGTCGCACGTGCGCGACTCGTACGGCACGAGCTCAGTCAGCGCATCGAGGACCTCCCAGCGCGTCTGGGCCTCGGGTCGGTTGAGCGCGTCGACGAGCGCGTTCGCATGGGGAACGAGGAGCTCCGCCTTCGCCTTGCCGATCAGCGAGATGACCTGGGCGGCCTGCTGCCGCTCCCTTCGCGACCCGCTCGAGAGAACCTCGACGAGGCCCTCCACCTTCTTCTCATATTCGGCGATCTCGTCAGCCGATAAGGTCGTGCCCTGCGCTTTTCCACTCAATGTGCTCGTCCCTCTCTGTCCTGCGTGCGATAGATATGTCCGCAAACATTATACGTGCCGTTCAGAGACGCAACGGGAGGGTACGAAGAATTAACACCGCCGCAACCGACAAGCGGCGCCCCGGGCGCCGAGGCGCCGGGAGGGCGGGGATACGCGGGAGGGGCCGAAGGCCCCTCAACGCAGAGGAGGGCCCGAGAGCCCTCCAAAAGCAAAAAAGGACCCCGAAGGCCCAAAAAGAAAAGGGGCCTCGCAGGCCCCGTAAACGCGAGAAGGGGGCCCGAAGGCCCCCGGCAAATCAAGAAAGCACCCCTCATGAGCGGAACTCCCTGGCCTCCCGCAGCCTGGCGCTGCAGTACTCTCGGCGACGCGGGGCTTAACTTCCGAGTTCGGAATGGGATCGGGTGATCCCCCGCTCCATGGTTCCGCTCATGGGAGGTGCTCCCACGAGCCTGATGTCTAGGCTCGCCAGCGGCCCGAGGGGGCCCTGGCGCCTGCATGCGCGCGGCACGTTCGCGGATCGCGGCGTGCGCTGACGGGAAGTTGCCATGAAGAGCTCGGGTGATTAGTAGCGC